>JAUWLY010000156.1 GCA_030613445.1 Candidatus Stahliibacteriota bacterium
TATCCTGGGACGGTACTGATGAGAAGGGACGAAGCGTTGCTACCGGTATTTATTTTATCAGCTGTGAAACGGATAATCATAAGATGGTCAAAAAAGCTATCCTCATAAGATGATTTGGCTCCTCTTTGTACTGGCAATTGATCAAAGGTACCATACATTTAACGAGGTTGCGCATGAACTTGATTCTATCGCTCTTTGTTATCCAGAAATAACCCTGCTTGACACGATCGGTTATTCAACAACTGATTCAATGCCCATCTTCGCGATGAAAATCTCGGACAACGTTGAAATTAATGAAGACGAACCTGAAATCCTGTATGTTGCACTGCATCATGCTGAGGAACTCCTTGGCCTTGAAGTTTGCATGTACATGAGCGATGAGCTTGTCACCGATTACCAACTTGATTCAACTATTACCAATTGGGTTAACGAACGGGAAATATGGTTTGTCCCGCTACTCAACCCTGATGGACACAGCGTGGTAATGGAAGGTATCGATACAACCTGGCGCAAGAATAAACGGGACAATAACAATAACGGGATATTTGACCTGGATTACGACGGCGTTGACCCAAACCGTAATTACGATTTCTATTGGAGTAAAGGCGGCAGTTCAGATCCATCCTCTGAGTACTATCGGGGCCCAGCACCATTCTCAGATGCGGAAAATCGGGCCCTAAGAGATTTGTGTCTGGCTCACAATTTTATCTTCTGTAATACCTATCATTCAGCCCGCACTGGTCTTGGTGAAGTGATCTATTATCCATGGCGCGCACCTGGATACTATTCACCTGATTATCCATTCATAAGACTAGTCGCCGATTCAATGTCAAAACTCATTGTTAACGAAGCTGGTAATGGACATTATTATGCATTACCAGGTTCTGGAGTCGATGGTCGAGCACGTAATTGGATTTATGGAATCTGCGGTACCTTCTGTTATTGTGTTGAAATATGTACAACGACTATAGTACCAGGATGGATGGTTGACGATATATGCCTGAGAAATAGCATAGGCGCATATTATTTATTGAACCGAGTAAATAGCACCGGTATTACGGGATGCATCTATGATTCTCTCACTGGCGAACCGCTCCAAGCTGAAGTAGTGATCAATGGTTTTTACGATCCAACACTCCCTCCAAGGATGAGTGATCCCACGTACGGGCGTTTCTTGAGGATCCTTGGTGATGGCACGTTTGATATCGAAATTCACAAGAAGGGATATGAATCTTTTCACCTCACTGGCGTCGTTGTTGAACCGGGAAAAATGTTAGAATTGAATGTGCTTCTTAAGAAAAAGGAAGTAACCAGCATTATTCCTGCTGATACCCCCAACCTAATGATTTTTCCCAACCCAACAAGGAATGTCATGACTATCTGTGTTGCGAATCCCGACCAATTCTCATCGTTGAAAATATATGATATAAGTGGTCGCGTATTGAAGGATTTCGAGAACCCATCATCAAATATATTAATATGGTTGGTTAAAGATAATATGGATAGAGATCTGGCAAATGGTGTATACTATGTCATTGGTGAAACGACCGACGCAAAATTTGTAAGAAAAATCGTCATCAATAACTAATACCGTACTGAAAAATATGAAAAAGAAGTACCCAAAACGGTACTAAGCATTAACCAAAATAAGAATACAAGAAATCGCCCACAAAACTAAACATATCTGCAACGGTGCATCCGTGAACATTATCCTCTCAGGAATATCAGCCTCGAGTCTAGTATAAGCGATGTACAAATAGCGAAAAATACCATAGATAACAAATGGAACAGTAAAGATGAAATTTCTGGTATTGAATTTCGTTACTGTTTCTGGGGCAAGGGTATAGAGACAATAAGACACAATGCACGCTGAAGTGACGATCCCTATCATTTGGTTAAGCAGACTTACTGAATAGTGAACAAGAATTTTGCGATGTTTTATTGCCTCTTCACCGAGCGTCACGATCTCAGTCCGTCGTTTCGATAATACAAGAAAGAGTGCCAAAAGCAAAGTACACAGAAGAAGCCATGAGGAAATTTCAACGCCAATCACAACTGCGCCGGCAACTGCTCTGAGAACATAGCCCAGGGCAACAAACAGAACATCTAAAATAACTAGCTGCTTGACCTTCAACGAATATAATATCATCAATACAGTGTAGATCGAACAAATTAGAAAAAATCGCGCGCTCAGAACCCACGCAAGAACTAATGAAGTTATCAACAAAACGAAGGCGACAAACCAAGCTTTGTTCCGCGTTATCTCACCGGCGGCGATTGGTCTTCTTGCTTTGATCGGGTGAGCTTTATCCTCTTCGAAATCAAGGATATCATTGAAAACATAAATGCCGCTACACAGCGCTGAGAATACAAGAAATGCGCAGATCGTTGATAGCGTATCTCCAGCATTGTAGAATTGTCGGCTGAAGATCAAGCCGGCAAAAATAAAAATATTCTTGCTCCACTGTTGTGGTCGAAGCAGTCTTATATATCTGGTCATTAAAACTCAGTACCGCTTGTGAATGCGAATGACTTTATCTTAATCGCAGGGCTAACTGTACCAGTTGCAAACCTACCCCCGTAGCCAGGGTCTGAAGCGGACAGAACACTGCGTCGTCCGATATCGCCGACCTTATTGAAACAATCAATGATATTCTCGGTAAATCTGAAATTCTTTAGTCCTTTAGTGACACAACCGTTCTCAATGAGAAATGTACCATCTCTTGTCATTCCAGTAAAGGTTAGTCGGTAAGGATCAATAATATTAGTGTAGTGAAACCTTGTTACGAGTATGCCTTTTTTTGTTTCCTTAATCATTCGGTCAAGACTCTTTGTGCCCCCCTTAAGTACAAGATGCATTGGGACCGGTCCAAACGGATTAGGTGCAGCCAGGGCATGGCCAGTAGATTTAGTCTTTGTCTTGACTGCAGTCAGTGAATCCTGAACGATATTTTTGGCGATCCCCTTGCTTACCAGAACGAGTCTCTTCTTGGGTACACCCTCGAAATCAAAGGCGAAGGCGAAACCTTTGCTGAAAAATGGATCATCAACAATAGTAATCCGTTCATCGAATATCTTCTTACCTAGCTTGCCACAGAGAAATGATCTACCCTCGTTGTATATCTTCGCATTGAAAGCATAATAGCCAAGAAAATCCAGGAATTCATGTGCAGCTAATGGCTCAAAAATTGCGGTGTAGCGACCAGGTGGTACCTCAATCGGATTTGCCGACTTGACTGCTTTTTGAGCAGCGGTTTCTGCGAGCTTACTGAAATTAATATCAGAAATATCGCGCGCTCCTGCTTGGGTGTACCCTGTTGAATTATCACCAGACATGACAATATTGCAGAAAACATCACCACAAGCTGAGTAAGCAAATGTTCCCAGGGAATTACCAATGCAGATTTCAGCAGTACCGTTTGAAACTGAACCGTAGGTAGTGAGCGAGTACTTGTCAGCGATACTCACAATCTCCGCGACTGCCTTAGCGCGGTCAGCATTAGAAAAATCAACCGTATTCTTGGCAATGGTTTTAACAACGCGATACTGATTTCTTCTCACTTTGGGTAGAGTAGTAAAATCCTTATTCTCACGTTGTAGCTCAGCAATCTCTTCAGCCCACTTAAGGGTCTCGCATATCTTCTTGGAATCAAGTGAATTTGCCGAAGCAAAGCCTATCTTCTTACCAAAAATAGCTCTTATTGAAATACTACTGTTTGATTCATTAACATTTTGATGAATGTAATTATTCGCAAAGCGTGTCAAAGATTGTTCATGATTGAAAATCAATACCTCAACCTGATCAGCCCTGCTATGTTCATAAACCATCCTTAAAATTCTTCTGGCTTCTTTTTTTCCAATCATTATACTCCTCTCAAATTAGCACTTATAATTCTCACTGTCATTCCTTACAGGTGGTGTTATTTTTTTAAATAGGAAACGATCATCTCGACCATATCTTCAAGTGTTTTTGATTTAACTCGTTGCCTTACTTCCTTTATCAATTCATTAGAAACCTGGGTCTTTAGTTTAATAAGCGCAGAACCTGTCTCACTCTGAAATTCCTTATCATCGGTTTTGTATTGACTCAAAAAAGTGAGGATTTCAAGACCCAACTCCTTATCCCCTTTAAGAATAATGTACTCACTAACTCCAATCAGAGATTGCAGTAAAGTCTCTGTATCTTCAAGCTTAGGGATAATTTGCATGCAATCAAGGTAGTAATCTCTCGCTTTTTTTAAGTCTCCTGTTTCAACAGAGCAGCTTGCTAAATTCAAGAAAGACATCGCTTGACCAAGGATATCTCCTATTTCCCGTCTCATGGCAAGACCCTCTTCATGATATGCTCTACTTTTTTCATGTTCACCGATATGGTGGGCAAGATTTCCTAAATTATTCAAGGATATAGCAATACCTAAACGGTCACCTATTTCTCGCCGTATTGACATTGCTTCTTCATAAAAAGCCTTTGCTTCCTGATAATCACCGGCTGACTTGTAAATAAGACCCAGATTATGCAGCGAGTTTGCAGTTTCGATCTTTGTCCCGATCTTTCTATCAATTTCAAGGCATTTTAGTAACATCTTTTTTGCTTCATTGTAATCACCCAGGGCATGCGCGATCAAACCTTTATTCGCAGTAGCTATTGCGACTCCGCAATCATCATCATACTGCTCACTTATTCTTTGACTTTCGTCAAAATGCTCTCTGGCTTCATCGTATTTCTTTTGGTTGTAATATATCACACCCAGATTATTATAACCGCCAAGTAGCCCCAACTTAGTGTCTAATTCTTTGCTTAAGTCGAGATATTCTTCATAGAACTTTTTTGCATCCTCATAACGACCGAGGACATTATTTATGTTCCCCAGGCAGTTAAGAGTAAATGCTATTTCCTTTTTTATTCCTAATTTACGAAAAGCGACAAGACTTTTTTCGAGATACTCTTGTGCCTGCTTGAATGAACCTAATCGATAGAATATACTAGCATAACGTGCAATAGCGATATTGTAGACCACGCTTTTTTCATAATCCGAATCTACTGAGCGGATCATCTCTAGTGCAGATTCAAGTTCTTTCTTCGCCTCTTGATACCAACCCTGAATATCAAAATAAGCGACAAAAGAAACGAGTGATTTTTCAAGTTGTTCTAAATCAGCATGTTCGATGATGTAGTGCCATGCCGCTTTAATATTCCTTATATCTTCGGTTATTTCGCGGCATACAATATCTCGTTTAATATCAACCAGGTTTGCTTCGCGTTCCTTCAGGAAATCTGAAAAGTAAAAAGCGTGCTGTTTTTCCGCAATTGCCTTCTCCTCACCTGTTTCTGTAAGCTTCTGAATCGCATACTGTCTTACCACTTCCAGCATTTCATATCGACCTGAAGTGTTCCTGCGCAGCAGCGATTTATCGACAAGTGACGATAAAATTGGTAAAGAAACTTCTGCTACCTTATCGGCTGCTTGTCTGCTAAATCCACCATGAAAGGCAGCAAGCTTTCCGAGCGTTTTCTTTTCATCATCCGAAAGCAGCTTCCAGGAATATTCGAAAACTGCTTTGAGACTTCGATGCCGCTCAGGTACGTCACGTAAACTAGTGACAAGAAAATCAATTGATTTTTCTATTTCTTGGGCGATTTCCTTACATGAGAGCGTACGCAACCATGCTGATGCAAGCTCAATGCCTAATGGTAAACCACCAACGAGTTGTGAAATCCGAACAACATAAAAACGATCTTCATCAGAAAATGAAATCCCGGCATTGACCCGGCGTGCATTATAAAAAAACAATTGTACTGCGCTGTAGCCTTCAACGTCGATCCTCTCACCTTCAGGGACATCCATACCTTCTATCTGCAGGAGCCACTCACCTCGCAGATTTAACAGCTCACGCGATGTTACAAGGATTTTAACCTTGGGCGCAGCGCTCAAGATATCGGCAATGATACTAGCTCCCTCAACGAGGTGCTCAAAATTGTCGAGTATCAATAGGACCTCTTTCTCACGTAAATAGTCAAGGAGCTGAGCTTTCTGGTCCTTTTGACCATAAAATGAAAACCTCAGTGCTTCAGTAATCGTCGATATCAGGAAATCCATTGAAGTCAATGGTTCCAGTGTTACGAAATAAACGCCGTCGGCAAAATCTTCGATTTCTTCAGCTGCAGCTTGTATTGCCAGACGCGTCTTGCCGATACCACCAGGACCGATCAGGGTCAATAACCGGCATGAAGGATCGCGAAGGAGTTTACCGATCTCAACCAGCTCCTTTTCTCGACCAAGAAAAGGTGTCGTCTGAATAGGCAAATTATGAGGTCGCGCAGACAGAGAGCGTAAAGGCGGGAATTCACTCAATGGTAATTCAGGATGCACCAACTGATAGATATTCTGCGGTTCGCCAAGGTCTTTTAGCAGATGTATGCCGAGATCTTGTAGTATTGCATCCTTTGGAAGCTTCACTGAATTTTTAACTGAGGCAGTTAAAATGATCTGTCCACCCCAAGCAATACTCATGACCCTGGCTGTTCTATTGATCACTGGACCAAAATAGTCGTCACCGCGTTTATCTGCGTGACCAGCATGCAAGCCAATGCGCACGCGTAAGTCATCTAGCTCACCCCAGTTCTCCCCAGCCAGGATCTTTTGGACATTCAACGCACATTCGATGGGTTGGCCATCATCAAAAACAGCGAAGAAACCATCACCGGTATGTTTTATCACTTTACCACCATGACTCTCGACGTTTTCTTTGATAATCGCATCGTGTCTTATAAGACATTTTTTCATCAACTCGGGGTGTTCTTCCCATTTCTTAGTAGAACCTTCGATATCAGTAAAGAGAAAAATCGCCA
>JAUWLY010000201.1 GCA_030613445.1 Candidatus Stahliibacteriota bacterium
AATAGATTTTTCCTATCCACAGGATCTACCGGTTATTACGAAAGTGGTCGATTGGCTGCCCTTGATCGAAACAGAAACTCCTTCGAGGATGAGCGTCAATTTTGAGGGTGCGTACTCTTTTTCTAACCTCAATACCAAGGATGAGGTTTTCCTTGATGATTTGGAGTCGTCGACCGTGATCAGCAAAGATATTTCTGTAGCTAGTATCTCTTGGGGACTTTGTTCAAAGCCGATTGACAAGGATACTGCTAACTTTGTGCAGAACAGGATGATTTGGTATAACCCTAGTCATGAGGATATCCTCCAAGCCGATGACATATATGAGGATCCTCTGGATCCTAATGAAGTAGCTGATGTTCTGAAGATAATCTTTCACCCTGACCATGATTCGTCTTTTGGTGGTTTGACCCAGTACATCTACAGTGAGAATTTCGAAGATATCGAGAACCTTGAATTAATAATAAAGGGTAAAGGCGGCGTCATCCATATTGATTTCGCACAGGAAATAAGTGAAGATCAATTGCGTCGGGATCAAAGCGGAGATTTAGTCGGTTATCAGACTTTTGACGATGAAGATAAGGACAACAACAATATTTGGAATCAGGGGACCGAAGATACTGGTTTGGATGGCGTATATGGCGATGATGATGATTATGTGCCGGATGCCGATGATGATGGGAATGATGACTACCAGATAAATGACTATACTGGTGGCATAAACGGTACTGAGGGTAACGCATTATGGGATACTGAAGACCTTGATCGCGATGGCAACCTAAACACAAAGAATCGATACTTCAGTTATTCAGTAGATATTGATGACACGACTTCAACCAGGTATATAGGCAATGCTGGCTTGACTAATGGTTGGAAGATGTTCCGGGTGGCAATCAAGGATTCACTGGAAAGAGATACGTTATTCGGTCAACCAGATTGGCACGATATTAAATACGTTAGAATTTCGTTTGATGGATTTACCAGTACCGAGACCCTGATGATATACAAATTGAGTGCCACGGGTAGCAGATGGAAGAATTACGGTGTTGTTGCCGACGATCCTCATCAAAAACCCCCTGAAGGAGAAGCTTTTACGCTTACACCGGTTAATACTAAGACCCATTCTTACTACAAGTCACCATACGACGAAGAGTATGATCAGTTTGGGCAACCCAAAACTGAAGGAGGTCTTGAGTTAATGCTGGAAAATATCTTACCGGGTCGTAACTGCATTGCTCACCGTAGAACTGATAAAAACGAGGATTATCGTGCTTATGACACACTTACCTTTTACTTGTATGCGCATAATTCAAACCCGCTTATTTCAATGAGATTGGGCAGCGATAGCCTTAATTTCTATGAGTACACTAGTGAATACGAAAATGGTGAGTTGGGATTCAATAATTACCGACTCTTCAAAATCTCCATGCAGAGCTTCATCAACCTGAAGCGCGATAGGGATCCAGATGCTGATACGATCAGTGATTCTACTTATACGGTTGTTGGTAACCCTTCATTGTCTAATAATAGGTATTTTGAAGTAAGAATCCGTAATCAGTATCTCACGCCACTGACCGATACGATCTGGTTCAATGATATAAAGTTGAAATCATCAAAATCAGAGGTTGGTAGGATCCTTCGTGGAAATGGATCGCTTACACTTGCCGACCTTGCATCCTTGAATTTCGCTTATGATGAGTCGAATGGTCGGTTCAAAAGGTTATCTGAGTCCAAGGATATCTCAACAGCGAGTGCCAGTCAAGGTTACTCAGCAAGTGGGAATGTCTCGCTTGATAAATTCCTACCTTCGGATTGGCACTTCAAGATACCGGTTGCTATGAGCTTTCGAAAGAACACCTTAGAACCGAGGTTCTCTTATTACTCTGATGATGTCGAGATTGAAGGGGAGGATCGAGAAGAACATAAGTCCAGGACCCTCATGCGTTCATATACAATAGGGTTTTCCAAGTCACAGTCAAAAAATTGGGCTATAAGAAATACAATTGATCGGCTTACTTTTAACCATGATCGAACCCAGGTCTTTTCGCGGTCCGCTCTTAGCGCTGATACATCAGACATCAAGAATTTCAGGGGTTCTTACACGCTCGCTCCGAAGTTGAGCTTTACAGTACTCAAGCAGAAATTCTTTCCTCTACCCAAGAATATTAGTTTCAACGCAATCTACTCGGATAATTCAGTGAAATCATACCATCGCTCAAGCTTCATTGATTCTTTTGAGCAGTCAATTGGCGGTATACAGCATCGAAAAACTCTGACGCCGTCTTTCTCGGCAGCTTATTCACCCCATTCTATTATCACCGCAAATTATGCATTTGAACAAACCCGCGATTCAGTTTCTGTCAGTAAAAGATATGGTGAAGAAGTGAGGAGAAACCAAAATTTCAATACTTCGTTTTCCCCAAATCTTAGGATCGTTACACCACGCTTCACTTTCAATTCATCTTATAGTGAAGACTTTCGTTTTGAGATCAGGCAGGATCAGGATTTGCGCAACGTGAACAATAGTGGGACTTATGGCGTTGACGGTGCTGTAAAAGTGGGCAGTATTGTGAAGCTATTTACAAGATTGAGAGATGAGACTAAGGATACACTCAATATTGTTGGTTCGCCAGGTTGGATTGCTAAAAAGGTCGAAAAATTAGCTGGTTATATCCGAAACGTACAATTCAATTACTCACGACAGCGAAGTTCTAGTTACCTTAATGTAAAAACACGCCCGGACATCGATTATCAATGGGGGTTGGTCGATTCAATACCTCCTGAAGATGTTGCCTTAGGTAGTTTCCCTGGTCGGGGGGTTATTGAAAACTATGGCTTATCGTCTGGGTTCAATTACACGTCTCTTCTCAGTGTTGATGGTGGATACAGCGGTTCTGTTAGCCGGACTTTTAATTATGGCGGTGGACAAACTAAAACCGATAATGTATCCTACCCTAACTTGCATATCCGCCTTATGAAAATTGAATCTCTGCCATTCTTAAAGAGATGGTGCCGTCATTCATCCATTATGACCAATTTCAATCAGACTTTTGAAGAACGTTACGATGTGGTTGCTGATTCAGCGCCTGATTTGGTCTCAGATTCCAAGAGATTGGATTTATCTCCTGTGGCAAGTTGGCAAGCGAGTTGGATCAAGGGGATATCAACGACCTTGGAGATCAACTATTCAGAAACAAATAACCGGGATTATTATGCTGATACCATGGCCGTGGAGTCAAGAATTGTTACGCGTGGTGTTGCAACAAGTTTTGCCTATACTTTCAGTGCACCAAAGGGTATAAATATACCGCTCCTCAAAGGGATAAAATTCTCCTCCAACCTGTCACTGAACTTGAATGTCAGTTACAACCGGACAACGAATTACTATATCGACCTAGAGGTGCCGGCGACCAGTACAAGTACCCTGAGTTCGACCCTCGGGTTGTCTTATAACTTTTCCTCCTCCATAACCGGCGGCGCAAATTTCGATTACTCGCAGAACGATGATATGAACAGTTATCAGAATACAAGAAGGGTTGGGCTTAATATCTGGACTAACATAAATTTTTAGACAAGATGAATAAGAATGAGATATTTGGTTTATTGTGTATAATCGTTAGTTTGGTGTCTTTATTCGCTCTACCAGAGATACTTTCTGCACGACCGCCATATGAGCACTTCACTGATTTTTGCCGCATTGGCGAACGGGCACCAGGGACTTCAGGCCATAAGAAAGCCGGCGATTATATCATTAACAAAATAAGTAACCCTCAAATCGATTCATTCTATACACGCGGTATATGGTTTTATAATATCTATAAGAAGTTCCCAGGTGGCAATCCAAGGATCGGGATTGCGGCACACTGGGATTCTGACATTGATTGCCCGGGTGCGAACGACGGAGGCTCAGGTGTTGCGGTATTGCTGAGTTTAATTGATACACTCAGTCTTAACTCGCCACCAATGGGTGTGGACATTATCTTTTTTGATGGTGAGGATGTCGATAAAGCGGCTCTACTTGGCTCTAATCATTTTGCTTCGAAATGCGTTGATAATTATTCATTCATACTCGTTCTGGATATGATTGGAGATAAAGATCTGCAGATTTTTCAGGAGGGTCATTCAGTGCAATTCTTTCCCGGTCTGGTCGATTCTATTTGGCGTATCGGTATGGATGTTGCACCTATTGTTTTTATCCCGGCGATTAAGTACTATATTATCGATGACCACTATTCTCTTATCAAGTATGGAATTAGGGCGATAAACATCATTGATTTTGATTACCCGTATTGGGATTCAAAAGATGATACTTTTGACAAATGTAGTGAAGAAAGCCTGAATATCATGTATAGATTTCTCTTGAAAATTGTCTATCCGGAATACATCTATTGAAAAATACCTAAATGCCTAAAACACCTAAATACCTAAAAATTATTTCATTATGAGTAAGCGCGAAATATTGGTTTTGGCAATCCTCATCGCAGTTCTTATTGCATTGAATATAGTAAACTATGCAAAGCGAGAGAGGCTAAAGGCAAATACCCTTGTTGTCGTTGAAGAGATCGCGGTAAAGATATCGATAAATACTGCCCAAACCGACGAATTAGATGTCCTGCCCGGGATTGGCCCCGCCTTAGCCGATAGAATAGTGGTATACCGCAAAAAACATGGTCCATTCAAAACAGTAGAGGATATCAAAAAGGTCAAGGGTATTGGAAACAAGCTTCTTGAGAAAATGTTTCCATTTATAGAACTATGATCAATAGAGTATTTATTTAAAGGGAGGAAGAATGGTGTTGTTTTTATTGATACAGTTATTTAATATTGACCAGGGGAAACTCGATTGGGCAATGGAAACAATGAGGCCCCTATATCACAGCGTAGTTGAGAGTTATTCATCGACATATCATGGCGATTTCCGTGGGTTCAATCCATCACTACTGAAGCCAAGAAGTATTGAATTGGACTTTTTTCGTGACGATATTGTCGTCGGTGATGAGCCGGCTGAGACCTTATACATTGCCGGCTACTTTTACAACGATGGTAAGATAGTTGTCATAAATGATGGCGTTGTCATCGTGGATAATGCTGATTTCCATTTGGATGGCAATATCATTCTGTGCGATCAAGGTCTTTTCACGGTTGATTCGAGCACCTTTACTATTGTTCAGCACTATATCTACGAGCATGTTATTATGATAAATGATTCGGCGAGTTTCTCCATGATGAATTCAGAGACAGACTTTTCCGGTTACCAGATAAGTATCGGTATCCAGGGGTATGGCGATCTAGTCATGGCAAATATTGTGAACCATGATTGGATAACCGCGGTTGTGAGTGGTTTTGCCACTTCCTATCTGAATCACGTAGATCATATGGGAGAATGGCTCTTTATAAATGATTGCTTTGCACAGTTTCAACACGTTGATAATCTCATTACCTGGTTTTTCCTTGAAGATTCTTCGGTTGTTGACATATCATTCCCGGGCAATGACACAGTCTATGGGTTTTATTTTGATTCGACCTTGAGTAATGTAAGCGGTATTGGTTATCATGTGGAAATCGACAGTTCAACCGATTGTCTGTGGGCAACTATACCATTGAAAGGCTCTGACGCTACGGTCCGTGATTCAGATTTGAGGGTTACTGGTCTCATGTTTGAGGGTATTGACAGTTTTGCCATTTCAGGTTTGGTTAATGGTCTGTTCTATGAGGATTATACCTTGCCCGTACCAGATAGAAACTATCATCTGAT
>JAUWLY010000042.1 GCA_030613445.1 Candidatus Stahliibacteriota bacterium
TTCTTCCGCTAGATTTGACACAAAGGCACACTCGACCAGGACTGCCGGCATGTATGCTCCACGTAAAACATAAAACCCAGCTTGCTTGACCCCGCGCGAAGGGACAGACAATTGTTTTTTTGCATGGTCCTGAATGTACTCAGCAAACTTATTTGATTCTTCAAGATACGCTGTCTGCACAAGATCCACCAAAATCTCTTCTACGATATTTGTAGGCTCCACACCATCAAACTTGAGCGACGCATTTTCCCTCATGGCAACGGCACGGGCTTCAGTGGTCCGCGCCTCAGAGAGAAAATAGGTTTCAAAGCCAGTCATTTTAGCAGTTTTCCCCGATGCATTACAGTGGATACTAATGAACAGATCGGCACTGTTACGATTGGCGATACTAGTCCGCGCTTTCAGCGAAAGGTATTTATCTTTTTTTCTGGTCATGATAACCTTAATATTGAGTGAATCAGTAATATAAGTATGCAAGAATTTTGCAATATCGAGATTCGCATCCTTCTCATACAACCCCTTTTTACCGACCGCGCCAGGGTCAACGCCACCGTGCCCCGGGTCAATGACGATCAACTGCACTTGTTTGCTGATCTTGCGATATAGAATAACTTCTTTTCCTCTTTCCAAATAGGCATTGATATCTTCAACTTCAAATTCCAAGCTTGTGTAGGTGTTGAAACGCGACACTTTTGCTGACTTGATTGAACCAACCGGCTTGAGCACACCAGTTTTTTTGTACTGTCCATCGATCTCCACCACCACTTTTTTCACTAGATATCGAACATCGAAATCTATCGCCTTTGGCCAATCAAATCTCAGAACTGTCGAATCACCTCTTGTCGTGAGGCTTATATTATTGATAAGTGGTGCTTCTTTGATCTCCTTGATAAATATCAGCTTGTCAAAAATTCCACCTAACGTAGGGATTATTTCATTTGTCGGGAAACAAATGTCGCCATCTACATAAAGAGGTGGAAAAGCAAGGTTCTTGGCTACGCCATTGCAAATTATTGTAGCTATATCACCGATAATAAGAAGTTTATGCTCGCCAGTACTGAGTAATAATCTTTGTGTCGTATTATTTTGTACATAATGCAAACCGAGCAGACCAGCAATCGGTTTCAGAGACAAGTAATCCTGGAATTCCACACGTTTGGTTTCGATATCTACGCTTGTATCTTCGTATACGACTTCATAGTGATGAGGAAGAAGTAAGAAAATCGACAATAGAATAATGGTCATCGCGCTGCCCTTTTTATTTTAGCAACTTTCCGCTCAATTTCTCGCTTTAGAATTTTCTCTTTCTTATCGTAGACACGTTTACGTCGACACGCACCAAGCGTAATCTTAGCAAAACCACGGTCGTTAAAATAAATCTTTAGCGGTATCAAAGTGTTCCCGCGTTGGTGGACTAAACCAAACACCTTTTTGATCTCTCTTTTGTTGAGAAGAAGCTTGCGCTTCCGCTTAGGATCAGATTTGCCTACCGTAGTGTGTTTATACGCTGAGATATGTAAATTGAATATGAAAATTTCGCTGTTGATTACCTCGCCATAGGCATCGCTCATTGAAACATTACTCTGACGCAGCGATTTTACCTCACCGCCGCGTAGCACAATACCTGCTTCATAAGTATCGAGTACCATGTAGTCATGTTTTGCTTTGCGATTTACCGCCACAACCTTCATCATTCATTATAGCAATAATTCATAATAGAGTCAAGATATTCAAGGAAATTTACAGATAGAATTTCAAGAAATGTAAGGCGGTTCTTCAAGTATACGTTATTCATCTACTGATTCCTTCTAGTAACTCAATGACTTAGTTACTCAATTACTCAAATTCCGACCGTTGACAGATTAAGAATTCTGACTATGATTAATTAAATGATTACTTTTGATAATGTTACCAAAGTCTATCAGAAGGACTGGGTAGCATTACAAGACATTTCGTTTTTCATTGAAAAGGGTGAATTCGTCTTTATCAACGGTAAAACCGGTGCCGGCAAAAGCACTCTTTTGAAAATGATCTACAAGGATGAAGAACCAACCAAAGGTACAATAAAGGTATTAGACCAAAACCTCAGGCTGCTGAAGAAAAAAAATATCCCCAAATTACGCAGAAAAATCGGCGTGATATTTCAGGACTTCAAATTGCTTCAAGATCGCACACTGGAAGAAAATGTCGCCTTTGCCCTTGAAGTAACTAATACACAGCCACGTGACTTGAGAAAACAGATGTTGGAAATATTGACCTATCTGCATCTCAGTCACAAGAAATTCTCATTTCCCTACCAGTTATCAGGTGGTGAACAGCAAAAGGTCGCCATTGCCCGAGCCCTGGTTAGAGATCCCTATATACTCCTTGCCGATGAACCAACTGGTAATCTCGATGAAAAAAGCTCCCAGGAAATAATTGACGTCCTACTCGATATCAATTACAAAGGTACAACCGTTCTCATGGCAACACACAATCTGAAGCTTATAAGAAAGGTTAAAAAAAGGATGCTCCGTATCGAGGACGCTAAGCTCGCCTCCGACGAATAAAAATGTCACTGCGAATAGGTATACGGGAAGGGCTTCGGACCATAACAAGAAATGCTTCTTTGTTCATCATGTCTCTGCTCGTTACCTCAATATCGCTTTTTCTCTTATCATTGTTTGCCTTTGTAACCGTCAACTTATATCATTTTCTCAATATCCTCGATGAGAAAATTGAGATAATAGCGTTTCTTGAGCAAAATGCCGATTATCAAGCACTCGAATCTAATATTATGAAGATCAATGGCGTGCGTGATGTTATATATGTTTCTTCTGGGCAAGCGCTCAAAGAGTTGCGGGCTGAATTAAAAGAAACAGAAGAAGTTCTCCGTGTATTTGAAACCAACCCGCTACCCGCATCCCTACGCATAAAACTACTCGCCAAATTCCGAAATGCCCGAGGGCTTGAGGAAATCAGCGACAAAGTAATGCTCCTTAGAGGTATTCGGGAAACGATCTATGGTGGAGAACTCGTTGACCAGTTGAAAAAAATAACGGGTGTGATAACCACCTTTGATATCGCGTTGCTACTGATCATAATTTTTTCTGTCGTTTTCGTAATTTTTCAGACAATAAAGCTAACAATATTTGCGCGCGCCACTGAGATTGACATTATGAAACTTGTCGGTGCCTCTAATTCCTTCATTGCTATCCCGTTCACCTTTGAAGGTATTGCACAAGGCATCCTGGGTGGTTTTATTGCATTCGTCTTGACCGTTATTACCAAGCGGGTCGCTGTCTCTTTTCTGAGTGATATCTATTTTCCGCAAGGGTACTTTTTCCTTGGTTCCATACTATGCGGTATCATATTCGGCATCATCGGTTCAAGCCTTGCCTTACGTAGGTTTCTAAAATGAAGCTCATAATAATTTTTCTATGTCTGGTCATGCAGATTCCTGAAAAGCAAAAAGAATTAGATGGTTTAAAGACAAAGCTTACCACTGTTAGAAAAGAAATAAGGCGATTGGAAAAACAAAAAGTCGGCACCCTTGCTCACATTGAGAAGATCGATGAAGGTATTAATCTAACAATTGAATACATCGATGAACTAACCTCTCAAGAAAGTCGAGAAAAAGAAAATATCTACGAGCTATCGAAAGGGATTGCGAAACTGGAATCCAAAATGAAACTGCGCGTGGATGATCTGCGCCAACGACTCATCCGCCTTTACAAGTGGACACCGTTCTACAAACTAGAAATTCTCCTTTCCTCAAAATCACTACCCCAGATCCTTTCATCGTCATACTATCTACAAATCCTTGCCAAAGACGATCAGCAAGCTTTCTTTGAATTCAAGGCTGATTGGGAACGCTATCTTACTGATAAAAGAATGCGAGAGGAATTGATAGACATTCTTGAACAAAGGAAATCGGAAAAAGAAAGTGAGCTATCGCTTCTTGGCAATGAGAGAAAGAAGAAAAAAGATATCCTCAATCAGGTAGCCAAGGAAGAAAATAGAAAAAAACAACTCGAAAAGGAACTGAAAAGTGCCCAGCGCAAACTCGAAGAATTAATTGTTGCGCTCGAAAAGCAAAGAGCTAAAGAAAAGAGCTCCCAAAAATACGTTGAAAAGAAAATGGGCACCTTACCCTGGCCATGCCGGGGTAGTGTTGTAACAAAATTCGGTAAGATAATCCACCCTAAGTACAACACAAAAACCAAGAACAATGGCATCGACATTAGCGCCAGCTACGGTGATAATGTACACTCTGTAGCACCCGGTAAGGTGGTGTACGCGGATCGCTTTATGGGATATGGCAACCTGGTGCTCATCGACCACATGGATGGTTACTATTCATTATACGGACACCTTGCCGAAATGCTCGTCAAAGTTGGCCAAGAAATATCTGAAGGCAGAATTCTCGGGCGGATCGGTGAAAGTGGTTCGTTATCCGGACCAATGTTGCATTTTGAATTACGTAAGAACGGCAAGCCTGTAGATCCACTGGCATATCTTAAGTAAAACAGCAGTAATTGGTAATTGGGTAATTTAGTCAATACACAAGATGCTAGATATTCGATACTAGATTCTAGTCAAAAACACTGATAACTATTTTCTTGGTTTGTTTGGTCCCGCTGCTCTACGAGCTACGGGATAAATTTGTCTGGTTAATTACATAATTACTTAATGACTTAATTACTTCCCGCTTTGCGGGACTATTTTTTGTGCTCTCACCAGGTACGCGGTGTGCGTAATGCCTCGTTCTTTGGGGCGGACGCCCTGCTGGCGCACCAGGATTTCACGTTCAAGTATTTCGCTCACGCGTACGCGTATAAACTGATTTTCTCTTAGAACCTCGACGGTCCTTTTCACTTGCTCAACATTAGGGCTCCAGGAAACAAGATAATGGCCGCCTTTCAAGGCATCAGCTGCCTTAAGTACAACCGCCCATGGTTCAGCTACATCAAGGAAAACTGCATCAATAGCCTGTTCAGTGAAACCTTCTATGGCGACATCACGACAATGGAACTTGACATTCTGCAAACAGCCTGCTCGTTCAATATTGCATTTGGCATTCTCGATGAATTCTTCGCGTCGCTCGTATGAAAAAACCATACCGTCAGGCGCGACAAACTTAGCCAGCACCATAGCTAAAGCACCGCTGCCAGTACCCACATCAATAACCCTAGACCCAGGACCGATTGCAGTTTCAACAAGAACGTAACCGACATCCTTGGGGTAAACAATAGTTGTCCTTCGCTTCACTTTGAACATAAGATCAGCAGTTGAAGGTTTAAGACAGTAGTATTTCTTACCTAGATGGGTCTCGCCTACATATCCGAATGGTCTACCAATAACCTCGCCCAGATCCATATTACCGAGATCTGATGAAAGATTCAATTTCTCTGCCGCCTCCACCAAGTACTGGCGCTTGACATCCAGGTAGACAAGGATAAGATCGCCCGGTGTAATTACATTACCTTGATCCATAGGGGTCATCATGTTTTCAAGCTTGTATCATCTACGACGAACCAATAATCCCCATTTCCTGACCGATCAACTCAAACATCTCAAGACAATGATCAATATCTTCCTTGCTGTGTTCAATCGAAAGATTCAATCTGATACGTTCTTTGTTCTGAGCAACTATGATCTGCTCAAAGAATAATTTCTTAGTAAACTCACCAGCTTCTTCATTGTTGCTGAAGGTTACAACAACCATTGGCGTATCGCTGTCCGTAGTAAAACCCAGTTGTTTCAAGCGGGTAATTAAGTACCGACTGTGCTTCCACAATGTCCGTATTTTACTGTTCTTACCCTCGCCCTCTTTAATCAATTCAAGACCTGCGATATTAACAGATAACATAAACTGAGGTAGCGGTTGCAGTATCTCGTTTATGTTTTCTCTGATTTTATTTATTAAATATCTCTTGGCTCCAATATAAAATCCGAAACCACCGAGAAATCTGCTATAACTTCCGACATCGATATTAATCGCATCGTAGAGATTGAATAGATCTATGAAACCGCGCCCTTCGCGACCGAGAAGCCCGAAAGAGTTTATCTCATTACCAATGATCATGCATTCATTAACTGCGGCAACCTTTATCAATTCGTTTACCGGTGCTACCTTACCGAGCCATCCATATACACCATCGACGATTATCACCTTTTCACTCTTGGCACTTAAAAGCTTGTCCAGTTGGTCAAGGTCCTTATGGTCATAGTATTCAAGATTACGATACTGCAATACTGCCGCAATGTTCGGTGAAGTTTCGTAATCAATGAAAAAAGTTGCTTTTTCTCCAAAAATAGAAAACAATGCGAGGAGTGCAGCCGTTTCATCTGGGAAAATGAGTAAGGCGTCAAGTTTCTTTATCTCCAGCATTTTCTTTCGCAATTCTTCCATCACCTTACTTCGTTCACCTGCCGCAATAATACCGCTCGATTCGATTTCCGCTATGGCGATGTTCTTCAAATGCTCATTATTCTTCAGATGGAAACAATCATAAATAAGGAAATTAAGATACTTCTTGTTTTCATAAACAAAACAAGGTTCTGAAGGCAGAAAATCAGGGATCTTACTATCGTCACTAAAGAGATGAACTTGATATGGCTTCATGCGACATTCCTCCCACAACACTTCTTGTATTTTTTTCCGCTGCCACAGGGACACGGATCATTGCGGCCAACTTTCTTCTTGCCACCAGCTGATTGAGGCTTCTGCGGCATTGCTCCGGGTCGCGAAATGGCACTCGGTTTATATTCTTTCATCGGTTGAGACTTGCGTTGCTTTGGGCCCGGTTGCGCGCGGAAGATCAACCCGGATGAATGTTTGGCAATATCGGTGAGTAATTCATCATACTCCTTAAAGGATTCATGTTTGTATTCGATCAAAGGATCCTTTTGCGCGTAGGCACGAAGTCTAATACCCTCTCGCAATGCATCCAGGCTATATAAGTGATCGCGCCATTTATTATCTATTGTTCCGAGCAAGACGAACCTTAACAATTCAAGGAACACTTCTTCACCGAGCTCTTGCTCGCGCCAAGATAACTTTTCTTTTGCCCGCTCAAGAAGCATATCGAGCAATTCTTCCTGCTTCATTTTGGGGATTTTATCTTTAGGTATCGCCATATCGGTAAGAAAAAGCATATTGAATTCAGCCTTGATAGTTTCCCAATCCCACTCTTCAGGATTGGTTTTTGAATCCGTGTGTTTCCAGAGAATATCTTCTATTGCTTTATCGAACAACTGTATCACCATCTCTTTTAGGTTCTCACCTTTTAGGATCTTATCTCTTCGCTTGTAAATCTCACCGCGTTGTGTATTCATTACATCATCATACTCTAATAGGTGCTTTCTTATTTCAAAGTGATTCTCTTCAACCTTTTTCTGGGCACCAGTAATGGCTTTGGTGACCAAAGGGTGAGTTAGTGGTTTTTGCTCCTCGCCACCAAAGCGGTCCATGAATTTAGTAACATTGTCAGAGCCAAAAATCCTCATCAGATTGTCCTCGAGCGACAGGAAAAACTTTGTCGAGCCGGGATCGCCTTGACGAGCGCTTCGACCGCGCAACTGGTTGTCAATACGACGTGCCTCGTGTCTTTCAGTACCTATTATATAAAGACCACAAGGTACATCATCAAGACATTCTTTTTTCTGTTCGTGTTCGCACTGCGCACAATCATTGGTCAGACATTTGATGCAACACTGACCGCACTCAACAACGCCTTTACCAAGTTTGATATCAGTTCCTCGACCTGCCATATTGGTCGCAATCGTAACCGCACCAGGTTGTCCCGCGCTGGTTACAATTTCAGCTTCTCTTTGATGGTGCTTTGCATTGAGTACCTCATGGGGTACGCCGCGCCGTTTAAGAAGTCTGGATAAAACCTCAGATACCTCAACTGAGGTCGTACCGACCAGGATCGGTCTTTTCTTTTCATACCATTTTACGATCTCATCAATGATCGCATTGTACTTTTCGCGGCGTGAACGGTATATAATATCTTCATAATCAACCCTGCGCACTGGTTCTTTGGTCGGAATTTCAACAACGTCTAGTTTGTATATTTCCCAGAATTCATTGGCTTCGGTGACCGCGGTACCGGTCATGCCGGCAAGTTTCTCATATAAACGGAAATAGTTCTGGATAGTTATCGTTGCAAATGTCTGGGTCTCCTCTTGAACGCGTACTTGTTCTTTGGCTTCAAGCGCCTGATGCAAACCATCAGAAAATCTCCGTCCGGGCATCAGTCGACCGGTGAACTGGTCAACGATGATCACCCGATTATCCTGAATAACATATTCGACATCTTTCTCGAATAATGAATGGGCTTTTAAAAGCGCACGAAGGTTAGCTATAGTCTCATTCTTTTTGGCATATTCTTGATAAGCCTTTTCTTTGGCAAAAATCCTTTCCTTCTGGGTCAGTTTATCATCCTTATCTATTTCCCCGATTTTTTCGCTCAGATTTGGCAGCTCAAACATCGTTGAGTTATTAGGTGAAACAAACTGAGCACCCTTTTCTGTTAAGTCTATGATGTTTGATTTTTCATCAATAACAAAATACAGGTCATCATCGATCTCGGCAAAGGATTTATCACGCACATAATTGAGTTCTGCACCCTCGATCAATTTCTTGATGCCTGGTTCCTGCTCAAGTTTCAGAAGCTGTGAATTCTTTGGGGCACCGCGATGCGCCTTTAAAAGCATCTTGCCTATCTCTTTTTCATCCTCACCATTGTCAAGCATCTTCTTCGCATCAGCAACGACTCGATTAACAAGTACTGTCTGTGTTGAATGCAAACGTTTGACAATTGGATTCAGCTCATTAAATGCCTTGGTTTCATGTTCAACCGGTCCTGAAATTATGAGTGGGGTACGTGCTTCATCGACCAAGATACTGTCGACCTCATCAACGATCGCATAATGATGAGGTTTCTGAGCCTTATCCTCAAAACGCCATACCATATTGTCTCTAAGATAGTCAAAACCAAACTCATTGTTTGTACCATAAGTTACATTGCAACGGTAAGCTTCTTTTCTCAACTCATTATCCATACCTGACTGGAGCACGCCAATCGTTAGACCAAGTGATTCATAAACTGGTCCCATCCACTCTCGGTCACGTTTTGCAAGGTAATCATTGACCGTTATCAAATGAGCGCCTTTCCCAGTCATGCCATTCAAATAAAGGGGCATTGTCGCAACAAGGGTTTTTCCTTCACCAGTCTTCATCTCCGCGATCTTCCCCTCATGAAGCACGACCGCACCGACTAATTGGACATCAAAAGGCACCATGTTCCACTCAGTTTCAATCCCAACCACTTCCCATTTTTTGCCAAGTAGTCTGCGGCATGTCTCTTTAACCAATGCAAACGCCTCAGCCAGCACATCATCAACTGGTTCACCCTGTGTGATCCTCTTTCTCAGGTCTTCAGATGTCTTGCTGATATCAACGTCTTTGAATTTCTCGAAAAACTCATTGATTTCACCGACTCTTGGCCAAAGCCGCTTCATCTCGCGCTCAACCTGGGTGCCGAATATTTTACTCAGTAATTTTAACATGGTGATATTCCTTCAATTATATAGAAGAATATGAAACAGTCAAGAAAATTCTCTGTAAATCAATGATAATTAGACCCTGATTGGAAAAATCTGGTTTATCTGTACAATGAGAGGACTCAGTACACTCCATATGCCCGCGCTCTGTCATTCCGGTAATTACCAGAGTATCAGACTATGCCGCGATCATCGCACTCCATAAATACTCACTCCGTCATTCCGGTAATTACCAGAGTGTCGGACCGTGTAAGGTCCTATCTATAGAATCTCACTGGCATGATATGAGGACCGCACCAGAGGTCCACTGAGCACGTGTTTTATGCCGATGTCCTCACCGAGCTTACGGAACTCATCGAACTCTTCAGGTGTGTAGTACCTCTGGACAAAATGGTGTTTTCTTGCAGGTTGCAAGTACTGCCCAATAGTAACAACATCAACACCTACGACTTTCAGGTCTTTTAATGTTTGAATGATTTCTTCTTTATCTTCACCCAAACCAAGCATAAACCCACTCTTCGTATAGATGCTTCTGTCCAATTCTTTCACCTGTTTTAGGACCTTAAGAGATTTTTTATAACCGCATCTTCGGGCTCTTATCTACTCAGTAAGTCGTTCGACCGTTTCAACATTATGACCGATAACAAAAGGATTAGCATCAGTTACTTTTCTTAAATGTTCCTTACCAGAGAAATCCGGGATAAGGGCTTCAACTTTGGTCTCTGGGTTCTCCTTTCTTATAGCGCTAATTGTCGCTGCATAATGACCACTGCCATAATCCTCTAAATCATCACGGTCCACTGAAGTTATTACAACATATTTCAGCCCGAGTTTTTTTATCGCCGCACCTACATGACCGGGTTCTTGAGGATCGATCTTACCCCCTGGATTTCCAGTTTCAATCGAGCAGAAACGGCAAGCGCGCGTGCAAATCTTTCCCAATATCATTATTGTAGCACTCTTATTGTTCCAGCATTCGTGCATATTCGGACAGCGCGCTTCCTCACACACAGTTGAGAGGTTATACTGTTTGAGTAGGTCAAAAACTGCCCTGAAATCGTAACCTGACGGAATTCTGACCTTTAGCCACTCGGGTTTTTTTAGATAATCTCGTCTAAACATTTTATAGTTGGCGTGCCCCCAAAAACTGAACTAAAGCTGTCTATGATACTTTGCTTCACTTTATCAAAATCTACTTGTTTTTGGAGTATTTCTCGCATCGATGTCATCGTGACATTCTTTAAACCACAGGGAACGATTAAATCAAAATGTTCTAAATCAGTATTCACATTGAGTGCAAAACCGTGAAAACTCACCCACCTCTTAACCGCAATCCCTATTGAGCAAATCTTCTTCTCCTCAGCCCAAACTCCGATCATCTTCTCTTGTTTTTCTCCTGATATGCCGAACTCAGCGAGTGTCGTTATTATCGCATCCTCCATCTTATTAACAAATGGTCTTATCCCTGCTAACCCTTTTTTCACATTGAAAAGAGGATAACCAACAAGTTGACCTGGTCCATGATACGTTACATCACCACCACGCTCGATCTCATAATATGCGATCCCCTTTTTTTCAAGCACTTTTGGAGACAGTAATAGGTTAAGGGTTTTGCCACTCTTACCCATGGTGATAACCGGATTATGTTCAACGAGCAATAAGGTATTACAAAGTTTTTCCTGCACCCTTTTCTCATGGATTATCTTTTGAATATCCCAGACCTCTTTATAATCTTGTTGTCCGAGGTCAACAACATTGAATTTAGAGGATGAGTTAATGTCAATTGGGATTTTCATTATTTCATCAGTTCGATAAATCGAGCAACTACAAAATTCGATAAAGGAAAAGAGGCAGGGATATGTTGTTATTCATTTCTTTCCACTGTGGCACTGATGGGGATAGGTTTTGTGGGTGGTCGGTAAGTGGGCTGGACAATCTGCTCGACCGGGATACCGAGCTCGCGTGCAAGGATCTTAGCGATATGCTTTCTACAACCTTTCCCCTGACAAAGTCCCATTGTGACCCGGATAACGCGTTTAAGATCATCGATCGTGTGGTAACCTCCATGAATTTTTTCAATGATCTCTTCTTCAGTAACATCTTCACAACGACAAATGATTTTCACACTCTATTATATTCGAAATATATAAATGGTCAAGAACGTTTAGAGCGTTATGAGCGTTTAGAACGTTAATATCGTTTAGATCGTTATAATCGTTTTTCTCGCCTTACGCGCTACGCTCTGCGCTTTGGTTTTTCACAGATTTTTCACGATTATCCAGTAAAGTATATATAGATAAGTGCTGGGATATTGACAACAGATCACTTGTGCACTATTATAAAGTAGAGGAATATTAAGATATGATGATATTTATTATTGTATGCCAACTGTACAATCCGTCCCTTTCTCTTGGCATATTACTGCCTGACAATGATACACAAATACGTTTCACATATTTCTATCACATTGAACTTGAGAATAGTTTTATCAAAGGATTGATCGCCCCTGGAATATTCGCAGATTTTTTCTATAAAGATGAATACATGCATTATGATTCTAATAGCTCAGGCTTACCATTAACCCTTAGGGCAGGCGGTGGTGGACTGCAATTAAAAGTGAATGCCACACAGAATATTGGGTTTGCTTTTAATCTTGGTTATTATTTCGGCGAATTTCTGTATCCAGTTGTCAAAGATAGCGGCATAGTTATCAGAGAAAGCGAATGGCGCAGATCTCATGGAACGAGTGCTGCCGCATATCTGTTCAAGGATATACGTAGGTTCAGAATCGGATTAAAATTGTATGTAAATTTCATTCCTTTCGGAGCGGAAAAAAGAAATCCATGGTTAGAAAATCAACCACCGTATTTAGACTATGCATCATTGAACAGTTTAGGATTAGGTTTATTAGTTGGTTTAAATGAGGGGGGGAAATGAAGAAATTGTCATTACTTGCAATCTTTATGAGGCTTATCTGGGCTGATGGTAGTATGATGCCACCACAGGGAGATTATGAAATTTATAGCTCAGACCAGGTTGCCATCATAAAAGTCCTACCAGACTCAGAAGAACTTTCAATTTTGGTAAAAGCGTACTGGGTCAATAATTATAATGGCTTTGCATGGGTTATTCCTTTACCTTGCCAGCCTCAGGTCAGTGAAGTAGATGTAGAACTCTTCACTAATTTAGCACATCTCACTGCACCACTCTATACTGAAGGAGGATGTAGCGGACCATTTAGATCAGGAGGTGGTTTGGGATATAATAATGGATATGGACAAGACTACTATAATGTGGTGAGTTATGATACCATCGGATTTTTAGGTACAGTCCTCATCCATACTAATACTGCTGATTCTCTGACCACCTGGCTAAATAACAACGATTATGTAGTAATTGCTGGTGCTGAGGCAATGTTTGAAGATTACATAAATCGCAACTGGAACTATTTTTTTATTGCTCGTTCTGATACAACGCAACAAAGTTCTGATGAGAGCGTTGGCATCAGTTTTAAATTTCCATCAGACACACTTGTTTATCCAATGAAGATCTCTTCGATTTCATCATTAGGGTCAACCTCTTTATATCTCTATGTTGTTGGTGAACATAAGATGTTCTTTGATAATGCTGAACTTGAGTATGCCAATAAAATCTCTAAAAAAGAGCTGGATGGTATTGAGCGAGAGTATCCTATTCTTCACGAATATCTTAACGAGGGTAGTTATATTACGAAATTAAAAAGAGAGTATACAAACCCTTCTGAGATGTCATCTGATATTTCAATCTATCAATCTCCTGATGATACTGAATATCACAAATTTGCAGAGGACTATTGGTATTCAGGATTCGCTAACAGCATGCTTTTACCATTACTAATCTGCGT
>JAUWLY010000085.1 GCA_030613445.1 Candidatus Stahliibacteriota bacterium
CTGATTACAACAAGGCCATTGAGATAGACCCCGACTATGCTCCTGCCTACAACAGTCGTGGCATCATATACGCCCGCCGGATCGACTATTGAGCAATAGATATAAAATCCACACGTATCCGGGACTGAATCCGGATAAAAATCAAAGAAACCAGGCCCGAGTGTATCATCATCAGGTGTAACAACAATAAAGAGTGAATCGAATTCTCCCCAATTGTCTGCATCGTCTCTACCATGCAGATAAATCCAGTGAATACCCAACGCGAACGCAGAGATATCAATTCGTTTGAAAGCATCTTCTACTATCTCATCCCAAAGACTATCAGTAGCATTCATTGGCTGACCCGTCCCATTAGGTCCTGACGAATCTACAAAAAGTTCAGCCGCCCTTATCGGCGACATGCCGGTCGCACTGTCTGAAAGGACCGCTAAAATATCACAATTGTGTGCGCCCTCGGTTGTATCAGGATAAGCACTTTTTGCGGTAACAACAGGACCGATTGTATCGACTATATCAGCGGTAACAAAAAAGAATGAATAAGGCTCTAACATGCCATTACCTACAGTATCGGTCACGGCTTGAGATATATCCACAGTAATCGTTTCATTTACAGCAAAAGCGGAATCTGGGTCTAGTTTCACTGTATAGTCCACAATAGTATCATACGTTAGCACATACGTATAGGTTGGATTAATACTTCCACTTATGTGAAACTTACTTGTATCTAAAGAGGTTGTATCCATAGGTTCACTGAAGCTGATAAAGATATTCCGGTTAAGTGTAACACCAGTCTCACCGCTATCAGGTGATGTCGCGACAATAAAAGGTGGAATTGTATCGTCAGCTGCTGTGACATATACAAGAACAGAATCAAACGTGCCCCAGTTACCTGAGACATCGAGTCCATGGATAAACAACCATCTTGATGTACCGTACTGCCATGAAGAGATATCCAGTGTATCGATTATATCTTCGACAATTTCATCAAATGCCCCATCAATCGCCTGCATCATGATTCCAGTACTGTCAGAACCAGGAACATCAATAAAATATTCTGCAGTATATATGACTGAATTACCAAATAGAGAATCAGAAATGCTGCCAGTCAAAGAAAGCTCAGTTGCCCCAGCAGTTGGATTGGGAGATGCCAGAGCATTTGAACAACCTGGCCCTCTAACATCAAGGATAACGACAGACTGTAACCCACTTGAACCTTGTGTTCGGTCATCAGGATGTTGAGTGTCAAAATCATCATCATAAGCGTAGATTCCATACACGAAATTCACTCCTGCTTCTTGAGTTGGGATCAAGGAATCTGCTTGATAGTAAGAACCAGAAATATTGGACATCGTCACCTCGTACGCATCAACAACGATCTCCCCATCATTATCCCACAAAAGGTATATACCCTGGCCTTCAGATCCAGTCGAATCATCATATACCCCAGAAGGATCAGTAATCTGGCATTCAATATAGAAACCAGAAGTATCCGGCCACTGGGTTGGGTCAAAACTGGAGAATGATGGACCAAGGGTGTCGTCATCAGACACCACAATGACTACTACTGAATCGAAATCCCCCCAGTTTCCCGGCACATCCATGCCATGTGCAAAAACTATGTGTGTGTCATTCACTGCCCAATTCAGCGGTTCAGTATTCAGTGTAGCCTTTACATCCTCACTGATTTCATCCCAGAATGAATCCAAAGGACTCATACTGTAGCCAGTACCATTCGGGCCAGGTATATCGACAAAAAATTCAGCTGCGCTTAGGATATTATCACCCTGTCCCGCGTCGGAGACAAAAGCAGTTATTGACACATAGGCTACCGGCTCAGTCGGATTCGGCGAAGCATTGACCGAGGAAGTAACCGGACCAAGGGTGTCAACCAGAGCTCCAATCGAGAAAGACCATATCTCATCGCTGGCCATCATATTCCCTGCTAAGTCGGCAACATCACTCTGCACAGTTATTGTAACTATCTCGCTAAAAGTGAAATTTGCATCAGGATCTAGGTAGACACTCGAATCAACTGAACTATAGGATACTGTAAAGGAATGATTCCCGCTTTGAGACCCCTGAATCAAGAAATTCACTGGGACCATTGTTAATGAATCCATTTGTTCTGAAAACCTAGCTGTGATATTAGTGTTTGGTGCGACACCAGTATCGCCATCAGCAGGCGCCGTCGAATATACGTGTGGCTTTGTTGTATCAACGAATGTACTGCACTCAGAAATACCATTGAACGCCTCGATATTGCCAGCATTATCCCTTGCCGCTGCTTCAAAGTAATAGCGGTGACCATCAACGCCTGTATATATTGCCAAAACCCCTGAGTAATTTGTCAACCAAGGTGTCCACGGACCACCACTGTCTTTAACCTGAACATCATAGTTCCCGGAGAGCCCAGAACCACCAGTATCTGAACCTGTTGTCCAGTTCACGGTAAAATCCTCGTTCGCACTATATAGAGGTGAAGAAGCCTTGCTTCCTGAAGGCGCAGTGCTATCGTAACGCAACTCTACCTGTGCATAATTATTAAAATCAAGATTACCTGCATTATCTTCAAGCCATACATAAAGCATTTGTCCTGCTTCCGAAGTAGCAGCCGCTGAATCAGGCGGTGTCCCACTCATCGTACCTGTAGTGTCATAATTGCTTCCCGGCGGTGTCGCAAGCTTGTACAATGACATCTTTATACCACTTGAGTCTGGTGGATTGGTCCAGTCTATCTCAAAAACATCGTAATTAGTCCAGGGAGAGGGATTTGCACCATTGGCCAGAAGATTTTGAGGAGGTCCTGGTGGTATATCGTCACCATAATTCAATAAAACAGACACACTGTCTGCATTATAGCACGCCGCAGCAATATCTATTGACCCATCATTATTAAAATCACCAGAACAAAGGCGGATTACGCTATCTCCACCATAGAAGTTAACTGAAGTTGAAAAATCAGCATTACCATCATTAAAAAGCACTGATATTGAATCATCACCAGAATTACTCACAAGCATGTCAAGGTCAGCATCGACATCAATATCTGCACATACAAGATGTGCCGGTGCAAGCGAAGCAGGAAAATCACCTGCTGGTGTGAAAAGAGTATCGCCGTCGCCTAATAAAACAGTAGCAGTATGCGCATTCTGATTCGGTGTACAAAGGTCAAGATGCAGATCATTCGAATCAAGCACTGCGGTAAATATGCTATTGGGGCTGCTTCCGGTTGTAAACTGACCGCCTGTTACAAAGAGACCGTCACCAGAATTATAATACACTCTCGCTTTGTTTGAATTTCTAACACCCGAGGCCAAATCGATATCACCATCCCCATCAAAATCACCAGCAGTCAAACCAGCTGGACCATTACCTGCAGGATAATCAGTGGCGGTTTGAAATGTGCCATCACCATTCCCTAAGAGCACGGATACTGTATTGCCTGAACGATTCACAGTTGAAACATCTAAAAACCCATCCTGATTAAAATCTGAAATAACAATTGTTGTAGGATAACTTCCCGTTGCGAATTGACCTGCAGGACTTAGACCTCCTGCACCATCGTTAATAAAACTATAGATACTATCTGCTCCAGCACATGCAACAATACAATCATTGTCACCATCTTGATCAATGTCACCGCAAGCAATTGCATATGGTTCAGGTCCGGTAGTATAATGAACGGGATTTGCGAAAGTGCCGTCACCATTACCAAAGAGCACTGAGATATCTTGTGAAAGATGGTTCGCCACGACGAGGTCGAGGTTATTATCTGTATTCATATATACAGCATAAATACCGAGCGGTCCATTATTTGTTGATGAAATCAATGGTGCTTGGAAAACACCAGTACCATTTGTAGCAGTTGCTGTAAAACTCCATGTATATCCTTCTATAGGTATCCCGGTTGAATCCGTGATGCCGTTAGTTAGAACTACTAATACCAATTCACCGGTTATAAAATCATTATCCGGGTTAAGGGTTGCTCTATTTGTTGCGCTGGTATAAATTATATTACCAAGGTGTAAACCACTCATATTACCAATTGCAAGGAAAGTTGTGTCATTGATGCTTGCAGAATCCATCTCAACATCAAAAGTCATCTGAATATTAGTATTGAGCGAAACATCAATCTCGTTTTGCAGAGGGTTAACCGATATAACCTGAGCCTGTCCGAACAAAAATAGAGGATATACTAAGAGCAATACTAGTCTCTTCACACCTTCTCCTTCGTGCTGAAATCCATCAGTTTATTATTTGTAAATATCATATTTCTCGTTAACATTATTATAATACAAATAAAAAAAATGTCAATATTCTATTATCTTAGTATATAAAGCATATAAAATGTGTTCTTATTTCCATGTATCCTTGATTTTTTCATATTGACACGAGTGAAAACATTCCTATAATAGACAAAAGGAGAAAATATGCTGCGTACAAATGAAAAGAAATTAGTCATTATGTCAGTTCAAGGAAAAGTGGTCAACCCGGGCGGACGCAGAAGCCATAGTGTTGATTCAGCAGGGAAACCATTTCATCTACCTGGCACTGGTGGCATCGTATATAATATAAAAGTTGGTGACCCTGCCTTTGGCTGGGAAGCCGATCATATCGAACCCTGCGCTTCAACTATCCTCGATGAAAAAAAAAGATATGATGGTGCTAATACCGGTTATGTTTTTTACGCTTGCGTGGGTAATGAAGCAACAATCAAAACCGGTGATGCAAAGGGAAAAAAAGGCACGGTTACCGGACATCACGGCGGTGCCGAGCACGTCATGATCGACTTTCCCAACTCAGTCCTTGAAAAAATGACCTTGGATGATAAAATCCTTATAAAAGGACATGGCCAGGGTTTGAAACTCCTGGATTACCCTGATATTGCGATCTATAATCTCGACCCTAAAGTACTTAAGAAAATGGGTATTAAAGTAAGGAATAAGAAACTCCAGGTACCGGTTACTGCAAAAATCCCGGCCGCATTAATGGGGTCAGGTACGGGCAGCATGATGATGACCGGTGGTGACTATGATATCATGACGACCGATAAAAAATATATTAAAAAACATGGCATTGACAAGCTACGTTTTGGAGATTTTGTAGCTCTGATGGACCACGATAATCTCTTTGGCCGGAGTTTTCGTAAGGGTGCTGTCACCATAGGCATTGTCATCCATGGTGATTGCCTTCTTGCAGGGCATGGACCAGGCGTATCCACTTTACTATCTGCTAGCAAACCCATTATTGAACCGGTAATCAATCCCAATGCGAATATCGCTAAAATTCTCAGGATCGGCAGGTTTCGTAAGAGATAGAGATAAAGAAGTATTCAAGACGACAATACCGCTCTTTTGATTGATAATGCTTTCCTGACAGCAAAAAGAGAACTGCCCGGAAATAAACTAGTGAAGTACCTTAAGACAATCGAGTGTCGTTCAATACTGAACAAATCGGGTATCCCGGGTATTGACTACGCTGTAAACCCCTATATTGGTTGCACTCATAAATGCCAGTACTGCTATGCCGTATTCATGAAACGATTCTCAGGACATGCTGAACCTTGGGGTGACTTTGTTGATATAAAGGTTAATGCTCCTGCAATCCTTGAAAAACAACTCATCCGACTGAAGCGAAGAAGCCACATATCCATAGGCACGGTTTGCGACGGGTATCAACCTGCTGAAAAAAAATACAGGATTACGAGAAAATGCCTGGGCAAGCTCATACCATACCGTCATTCAGTCTCAATATTGACAAAATCACCACTTGTAACCAGGGATCTCGGTCTTTTAAAGCAAATCAAAGATATTGAAGTCGGCTTTACCATTACCACGCTCGATCCAAGAGTAAGGAAGGTATTTGAGCCGGGTACAACACCACCTGACCAGCGCTTCCGCGCGATTAAAATGCTCAGCCGGAACCGAATCCGCACCTGGGTATTTGTAGCACCCGTACTCCCCTATTTTACTGATTCTGATTATATGATTACTCAAATTATTAAAAAAGCGCGTGATGCCGGCGCTCGTCATATTATGTTCGATACGCTCAATCCATATCCCAAGGTTTGGAAAAATGTCAAACGTCTCGTTAAGAAATATTTTCCCGAAGCCATTGAGCAATTCCGTGATTTTCAAGATGATTCAGACCACTATCAAAACCGTCTCAGACGCAAAATCACAGATATAGGTTTTAAAAATATGCTGCCTTGTAAGTTTGCCTTTGGCTGCGGTTAATACATATTACTCTTCTTATGCTATGTAATGAGTAAATCGTGGAATTCGCTGTTCGCAGATATTCTATATCTATTACTTGATCAGCACAACTTTTTCAGTTAGTGCTTCAGACTCATTTTCCAACCGCACAAAATAAACCCCTTCCGGCAGTCTAAGCCCTGAATTGTCGGTACCATCCCAGAAAACAGTAGTAGGCAGTGAAAAATTCCTAACTAATTTTCCCGAAGCATCATAGATTTTCAAAGAAATATCTTCTGTCTTCAATCTTTCATCTTCCATCTGCCATCTAATATCTGTTTTGTTTCGGAAAGGATTAGGAGTAACAATCAAAGCATCTCTGGATTTAAAATCATAGGTATACGATTCTTCAATACCGCCGACATACATATACCTACCATATATATCCCAGTCAGTATTCCTGTCTGTCTGCCAGAGCAGCCAGATGTAAAAACCGACTCCGGTCGTGGTCGGTAAAATATCCTCTGAACCAGCAGTATCTACGGGGTCTGAAAAAGGTGACCAATACCAATTTGCATAAATATCATAATTGCCATTTCGGTTTGTGCTAAAGGCAGTAAGTGGGGGGCCTTCCTGTCTGGTTACTGCAATAAAATATAAAGGACTTGGAGTAATATCAGCTGAACCATTATTAGTCATCCGATAATGGACATTTAATGTATCATATGCAGTAGTATAAATCTCGTAATTGCCATCACGGTCACTCTGCCATACTACATGAACTCCCTCAATGGATCCCCAATCATCGAAAGTACATAAATCTGGATTAATATCATTAGCTGGATCAGTAGTAATAGGCTGTGGCGTTAGCCAGGAAGCACTAAGATACTCACTGTAATAAATATCACCATCATCTCTCCCCCATACAACAAATGGATGATCATAACGGCCATTTATTTTAGGATTAGTATTACTGAAAACAGAATCGTTGGTGATCGGAATTGGGGTGGACCAAATTGTACCGTCATAATAAGCAGATAAGATATTTCGCGTGATTTGCCAAATGACCCAGACAGTATCATTATTAACATAAACTGACGGCAATTCATCATCTACAACATCGACTGTCAATTGAAAGGGTGTTAACCAACCACTTGAGATATTTCCTTGTGATACATAAATGTCCCAATTGCCAGCATTATTATTCTGCCAGACACACCAAATACAATCTCTTGCAGAATCATAAGCCACACTTGGATTGATATCAGCAGCAACAACTGCTGTTATTCTCAATGTATCGCGCCATGTTGTTAAATCACTGAACCGAGAAAATATATCCCAGTTACCATTAAGATTGGTCTGCCAGACAAGACAGGTGTAAGGGGATTGCACTAACTGCTTGCGGCAGGTCTGCGGATTTATATCATCTGCGCCAGTTATCCCAAGATTCATCGGCGGTGACCACCACGCAAATGAGATTTTCATTAAGAAAACAATCACAAATACCTTTCTCATTTTTCCTCCATTCTAACGAAATTATAACAATTACGCCTAGCATGTCAAGACCACCAATTCATCTTCTCAATTCATTAATTCGACAATTCGGTAATTGCCGAATTACCGAACGGGTGAATACGGAAATGCGGACAGTGTTTTACTTGTATGACAGAAGGTTGTCGATCGGGTAATGCTTGCCGTCTTCAGCAGCAAGGACTGTTATGCCGGTCTCTTGTTTTAATCGTCGGGCGATATTCCACGGTCCTACCCTGAGCATGGTCATGCCAAAATGCGTAATAATAGCAACCTTTGGTTTTATCCCGGAAATTATTCTGGCACAATCTGGTTCAGATAGATGCTCTATTTCAGACGGTTCCAGACACAAGAGGTTTAAAATAACGATATCTGCTTTATATGTATTGATCAGTTCAGGGAAGAATTTCGTGTCACTGATATACGAAATTGAAAAATCATCAACCCTTATTTTCAAACCATAGGTCTCTACTGGATGAATATGACGTTTTGGAAAAACAAGTGTCATATCTCCAATTTTAGCCTCAAATTCTGGTTTAATTATCTCTATTTTCGCAAGATATTGCATGAGATATTTGAATATTACGCCATCCTCACCAAATGCATCCGCTGGTGCGATTAGATGCCCTCCTTGTTTAAAACCACCTCGTGTCAGAATATCGAGATAGACATTAATATCAGCTGAATGGTCAATATGTTTGTGCGTAAGTACGATAGCATCAAGCTTCTCAGGGTTGGATTCAGGCACATAAGTCAAAAGACGCAGTAATGACTCAGGACCGGGGTCAACCAGGACTTCCTTGCTATGGATTCTAAATAAGATACCGCCAGTCGCCCTCATCTGCTTGGCAATGACATAACGTGCACCACCAGTACCTAAGAAAACAACTTCGTCTGGTATCTGTTTCTTAATTTTCGCCATTTTGATAACTCTTACGATAAGATCTCACGATATTTATGTATTGGGTCATTATGAATTGTTTGCTATTTGGTATTTGTGATTTGGGATTTCCCGGAGAGCTTTTTCCTTATATATTCAGCACGCCGGATATCCCTTTCATGTTCTTCAAGGATTTGATCAAAGTGCAGCTGGAGATTAGCTGGTCGCGCAACGAGCATTATCTCATTCACGACATCGAGCGATATATCCTTTATCGTACCGGTCCCAATCCCGAACCTGAGTGCTGACAACAGGTTCAGCGTCTCGTCAGTACTCATAATTCTTGCTGATCCAAGAACTGCCAAACTTCTAAATATCTTGTCCTCAAATTCATGTCTTGCTTTAGCAAAAATCGTGTCACGTGCCTTCTTTTCGATATCAGTAATCATGTGCGTTAGCTTAATGATAGTCTGTATTAGCTCTTCTTCTTTCAATCCGAGCGTATGCTGATTAGAAATCTGAAAAAGGCTTCCCTTTATCTCACTTCCCTCGCCATAAAGACCCCGCACTGCCATACCTATCTGCAAGGCTCCTCTTAGGACCTTTTCAACCTCACTAGTAAAAACCAGACCAGGTAAATGCAGTAGCACAGATGCCCTTAACCCAGTACCAAGATTGGTTGGACAGGAAGTGAGAAATCCATAAGCTTCGTCAAATGCGTAATTTAGATCTTCCCCAATCTTTTCTTCGCACTCGAAAACGTTCGCAGAAACATCAGTGAGGTTCAGCCCACCAGTCAAGCCTTGGATTCTCAAATGGTCTTCTTCATTTATCATTATTGAAATATCTCTATCTTCAGAAAGATAGAGACCAGTCGGTTTATTCATTTTAAGAAATGCTGGTGAAATCAAGTGACACTCTAAAAGGGATTCTCTTTCCAAGGGCGCGAGCTTCTTCATGTCAATATATTGACCAAGATACTTTCCTTCAATAACTGACCTGGATAACTCAAGTAGTCGCTCAGAATCCTTTGACTTCAACTTTATTTCGAATGGAAAATTAGATAAGTTACGCGCAAGCCTTATGCGCGAGGAAACAACGATTTCTCTGTCTTCGCTTGAATCTCTACTTTGCTTCGCCGGAACTAACCACTTTATATTATT
>JAUWLY010000370.1 GCA_030613445.1 Candidatus Stahliibacteriota bacterium
GTTTTTCAGGAAGATACCTTTGTTTAGATTGCTCGTAAATGGATACTGCGCAAAGCCATTGACCGGTTCATGAAGATAAAATGAGAGCATCACCGGGTTGCCCACAATAATTGTGATTGCAGGTTTTTGCATGCCCAGGCAGTTTTTTAGTTGCTTGAGGCTTGAGTACAACAGTTTGCGCAGGATATCATATTTACCGTCAATGGATGCGCTAACTCTTGTGATGATGTCGCCACCGATGCTATTTTGAAGATTGTAGACTTTGCATATTTTCTCGATGTCCCCATTTTTCAGATTCACGGCTGCTCCTTTGATCACGGTTGTACCGATATCGAGAGCCAATCCGTAATTGGCATTTAGCCTGGTGGATTTCACTTTTTTAAGACGCGGGATATCAACCGTCATATCGTGAGTGATTTTGTGCTGACAGGCAAGACGGTAACCTTGTTTGAGTGCGCTTTGTGGGATAAATAAGGTCTCGCGTTCATCTGGAGGTTTTTGGGGAGTGATGATTCTTACGCGGCATGAACCGCATCTACCCTTACCACCGCAGGCGGCAATGATCGGGATGCCGTTTTTGGCAAGACAGTCAATAAGTTTGGTGGATTTCTTTACCTTAAAAGTACCGTGTCTTTTAATTATCAGTATACTCACGTGCCCACCCGATCATTTCTTTTATATTGTCAGGATTCGTTTCAACCGGCACATCGCAGGAAGTCGACAAAATAAGGCGAGGTTCCTGTAATGCTCTTTCCATTTCTGCTCTTATATCAGCCGGGGAACCGTGCAATATCGTGGATGTTGATACACCACCCATTTTCAGGGTTGTTGATTTTATGGTTATGTCTTCAATACTCAGAATATCGGTTCCAAGTGTATCAAGTATGGGGATGAGTGGTGCTGTATCGCCGCAGATGTGTATGCCTGACAAAGCACCTTTTTTTCTTATCATGGAAACGAGTATTTTGAGAGGTTCATAAGCAAAATCTCTAAAGACTATTGGTGATATCACCGTTGCTGAGGCAACCGGGTCACCGATGAATATATTCGCACCCACTTCAAGTAACCGTTCAAGATAATTGGTTTGAAAATCAAGAGCTTGTTCGATGACCGCCTTTGCATGCGTTGGATCCTTAAGGACCATCTTAAGAAAATCTTGCATTCCAGCAAGAAAAGAAGCGAGCGTGAAAGGACCCTTGATCGATACAAAAAGCGGGACTTTGATTTTCTCCATAAGAATTTGCGCCGCCTTGATGATTTCGTCAGTTCTGTCAAACCCTTGTGTTGACCTGGGACCGAGTAATGTGGGGTAGGGCGTAAAGCGAACTGGACAGCCGAGAGCTTGTGCTTCGATATATGCGTCCAGGAAGAGAAGGACCATGTCATATTGATAGCAGTTATACCCATGGGTAAGGACCTGCGCGATCTTTTCACCATCAATCGCGACGTCAGAGAATTTCACGTTCGCTATATGTGCACAGTGGTCAACACAGACAATCGGAAAAATCGCAAAATTCCTGCGTTTATTGATGATCGGGGTTATTCTATCCAATGGTGATTTTTTTGATGAGTTTTACTGCTTGCGTAGCGTCCTCTGCATAACCATCAGCTCCGATTCTGTTGGCGAATTCCTCGTTTACTGGAGCGCCACCGACAATGACTTTTATGCTCCTACGCATCTTTTTCTTTATGAGTTCGTTAATGACTTCTTCCATATGCACGAGTGTTGTGGTCATTAGACTCGACATTGCAAGGACCGCAGGTTTTTCTATGGTCACGGCTTTGATGAAGCGTTCAGTTGATACATCTTTACCGAGGTCCATGATATCGTATCCTGAAGCCTCGATAAGTACTTTTACGATATTCTTACCAATATCATGGATATCGCCTTTG
>JAUWLY010000277.1 GCA_030613445.1 Candidatus Stahliibacteriota bacterium
CCTTTGAAATATATTGCGTTTGTAAGTACCAAACGCGTAAGGGCATTAAGAACCCCTTTTGGGATCAAATCCTTGATCTTATTATTTGTTTGATCCTCAACCCATTTGTTAATTATCTGACGAGATTTTTCACTTTCCCTGGTAAAATCAAGATTAGTCAATTTGCCACCATAATATTTCTCGACATTATTTGTGTATTCTTCCAGAAACTTGTAATTTTCTTGAGCCCAAAGAGCGTTTGCCGTAGATAGTTTGTATTTCTTATCTTTCTTATTTATTTCATTGTATATTTTTGCAAAGCTCGATCTCCTTACACTAGCATCTTCAGGGATATGAAGAACCGATTGCATTTCTTCAGCGGTTTGTCCTTTTGCACCTTCGTAAGTCATAGTCAGAGCGATAGAGATACTATAAGGGGAAAAGAAAATATTGCTGTCTTTGCTTTCTTCATTGAATTGAGAATAGAGTTCAAAAGCAAGTTGATTATTGGCATTTACCACTGCATTGACTCCTTCTTTAGTTGCTCCTGCATCATCTACCTTTGATATTTTCTTGGCAGATCCAGACGAAAAGATACAAGAAATGATTATTGCTGCGAATATCGATATTATTGTATTCATATTTTATTATAACTGGTTAATTTTCAGTGTCAAGACGAACAGATGGCTCTTCGAGCGGTTGAGTGACACTTGCGTGTCGGTATTGACCCCATACTTTATCAGAAGTGTAGGGTGGTTTTGAGTCACTACGTGACGGTTGTGGCTACCACGCAGCGGCGTTTCACCATGTATGTAGTCGTCTGATTTATCAGACAATCCCCAATGAACCTATCCTGCCTGCCCCGAGTAAATCGAGGGGAATGTAATTGAAGGATTGGACGACTACAGTTATATTTAATGAACCGGATAAACCAAATTAACCGGACGTCTTGATTTTCCAAATGATCCGATTAAAATATAAAATAATGAAAAAATATATTACGTTCATCGGGGTTATTCATTTACCATACAAAACCAAAGCAGATGCGAAATCCGAGGCTGGCACGAGTTGGGCCTCAACAGAATCTTTTACAAAAAGAGAACAAAACTGATTTGGCGATAACATATCTTCTCAATATATATCTTGAGAAACAAAAATGCATCAGAGTTGGCAAATTGGGGACATTTAGATTCAAAAATGGCTATTATATCTACATAGGATCAGCAAAGAGAAACATGGCGAAAAGAATCGCAAGGCATTTGAGAAAAAAGAAGAAAAAGTTCTGGCATATAGACTATTTGCTGCAATATGCAGAGGTCAAGAAAGTCTGGACAAGTGATATTCCCGAGGAAAAAATGGCTGAACTCCTGGCAGAAAAAATGACCGCACCTGTTCTGGGATTCGGTGCGTCAGACAAAAAAAGCAAAACACATCTGTTTTATTGTGAGGGGACACGGTGATGCCATTTTTTATTGACATAAGAAACGGCTTTGCTAAGGCTCGCAATGAAACTAATAATATTTTCCTTTTGTTGACAGCAATAGGAATCCCGCTATGATATTGAATATGCTATTCTTTTTCCTGCTCTTGTCTATTGAGCCACTCAATACAATCCAACTAGACAGGGTCTATAATATTATTGAAAGACAAGAGGACAGAATTTATCTCGCCTCTTTATTCGGTAAAAGCATCTTTGCATTGGACGATTCGAGCAAAGTACAAGCGATTACATTTACCGATGATGTCAATTACCATATCCGCGACTTCTCAGTTACGCCTTTTGCCATTTACTTGAATAATGGCACTACATTAGAGAAATTCTATACGGCTTCTGGAATAAAGGAAGAAATCTTTGCAGCGAAGGATATATCTTCATTTATTATAACGCCGAGTGAAGAAGTGATCATTTATGACCGTTATAAGCACGAACTGATTTTTTTAGATTTCACATACAATATCCGGTTATTGATATCTGACCTCAACATTAAAGACCTCTATTTTGCAGACAATATCTTAGATGTGCTGCCCAATAACGAATTACGCCTTTATGATGAACACGCTAATGTTATTCAGAATATGGATATCCCGAAGAAGTGTACAAATCTCGTTGTTCAAGACAGCACTATCATAATATTCTCCTCGGATGAGAAATACATATACAAAAGAAACGGGGAGTGGATAAAAATTGAGCTGGCCCACGGTATACGCGATATTGTTCTAACGAACAATTCGCTTTTCATACTTGATGAAAATGGTACTACTTTATATATTTATAGTTTATCCCATATCGATTAGCGGTACATAGGTAAGATAGTATAACCGATGAAATATCAATGCTATATTGTAATTTACTTCCTTATCTTTACAAATGGATTCGGGATATCTCAGATTCCTGAACAGGACTCGAGTTTGCTCAACTTAGACTCGGTTTACTACAAGTATCAAATACTTGAGACCGACACTACATTCTCTGAAACACTTTATGTACCAGTGGCAGAAGACACCTCTTTGGACATGTATGACAACCTGAAGATAAGTGGCGTCAAAGATTTTTCATTTGATATGGATCAAGGCTTTAACCAAGGGCTACGAGTTCACATTGGAGGCGAGGTCGAAGGGGTGGGTATTGAAGGCGCGCTTTCAGATAAAGCAACAGCATCTTCAACTATTCAAATCTCAGAAGTCGAAAAAATGAATTTCAGAATTTTCACAGACAACTTTGAGGGCGGATTAGGCAATCTAAGTCTCAAGTTACCTTTTGGAATCAGGGATGAAATACAAGGTGCAAGGCTTGAAATTCATACGAGCAATCAGGAAAAGGGAGTGGGTTTCTCTTATGCGATAAACCGGGGGATGGATAAACGCAAACGTTTCAATGGCGAAGAAGGAAAGCAAAGCCCCTACTTCCTTGAACCACCCATAATAACCAATAGTGAAAGGGTGCATCTTGCCCAGGGTATTGGTCAACCCAAACTCATGGAAGTAGACAAAGACTACATTATTGATTATGAAAGAGGGGTCCTATCGTTTACCAACAAGAATATTATCACAAATCATTCCCGTATCGAGGTTGAGTATAAGCAAGCCATTGATGACTATCCAAATATTTATGCCCAGAGCGACGGGGAAATAGCATTCAGGAATATTACATTCACTGGTATATACCGCAGAAGATACGATGAAAAAGAAAACCCGCTTACTTTCACAATCAGCGCTCAAGAAAAAGATAGCCTCCGTGCAGCAGGTGATACTTCAATAGTTTTTCACACCTATGCTGACTCTTCTGCCGAGGGCGATTATATCATCGACAATAACCACTTTGTCTATGTCGGCACTGACAGTGGTGAATTCACCGTCACTTTCTTTCATGTCGGTGAAAATAATGGCGAATACATATATGATCCCAATATCAAGGCGTTTTTATACCAGGGTCCGGGTCTAGGCAATTACTCACCGACTAAGCTCCTTCCTTTACCAGAAAAGGACGAGTTCTATGGATTGGGGGTCAACATATTTGACGCTATTCAGTTGAACGCCTATGGCTCAGTTCTTGACAAAAATACCTTTTCGGCAATTGACGACAATGATAATTTTGGTCGGGGTTTTCATATGCAACTGAAAAAACAATTGAGTATTTTCACGGTTGACGGCAAATATATATCATATGACGAGCGCTTTTCCAAACCACAAGGCAAGGAAGAAATCGACTATCAATACGAATGGCATACTAACGAACCTGTAGAAGAACTGACCGACATTGTACTGGGCATAAATCCAAAGCCAGTCCTTAGGGCTACCGTAGGTTATGGCCTATTCAACCGCACGCACAAACGCAAATCAATTAGCCTCCACCCTTTTTTCTTCAATTTCGGTTATCAAGCAATTGATAGCATTAATAAATACTATGCAGGATTTGCCAAGAAGCAAGGCAAATTTGCGCTCAAGTCTCAGTATGAATACACGCAGGAAATAGATGTTCTAAGCTATGATATACAGTATTGGATGAGGACAAATAGTCGTCTTGGTATATCAGGATCTTTTGACCAGGATTCTATAAACAGAGGTATAACAACAATTTTTGATATCATTACCTTACCTCTATCCATATCAATAGGACATCGACTCTACAATGATACAACCTTTTTCTTTGGCAATATCGGATTGAATATCCAGCACCGATATGGCGCGATAATTGGGAATCTTGAACAAAGCCAGCGCTATTCACAAAAACGGGATGAGAATTATGTAAA
>JAUWLY010000204.1 GCA_030613445.1 Candidatus Stahliibacteriota bacterium
TTCAAACATGTTGGTTGTCCGATTATCGGCGACAAGGACTACGGGGGTAGGAGTCCAGGTGTAGTGACCAAAGGAAAAAACCTGCCAAAATTCAAGGCGATACTCTCGTTCATTGATCGTCAGGCATTAAATTCATCAGAGCTGAGTTTTCAACACCCAAGAACAAATAAACGCGTAACATTTAGTGTACCTTTACCTAATGATATGACCCGCGTGCTTGAGTACTTAAGGGCGAATTGCCGATGACCTTTAATCTCGGTTAGATTCCAGCAAACGTGAACCTTTCGTGAATTCATGAATGGCATTTATCTTGACTTGTTGCGTCGTGAAATTGAGAACCGCGTTATTAACCGCCATATCGACGAGATTTGTATCAAACAAAAGTTGCTGCAAATTGTTCTTGGCAAGCAGGCGCTATTTGTCTCCCTTTATTCTGAATTGCCAGCGGTATATCTATCAAAGCGGGTAAAAATTGGATTTGATAAACTTGAGAAATTCACCAATGCTATAAACTCGAGCCGTATTGAACGCCTTGAGCAGTATGATTTTATGCCGGTCCTTGGGATTGTTGTCGAGAAAACACGTGCCGCAAATCGGGCGTGTGCTCAGCTAATTATTTCTTTGTACCGTGAAGCACCTAACTTTATAATAAAGACTACCCGAACAAAAAAAAGTCTGTATTCAAGGTATATCGAGAAAAAACCTAAGAGATCGATCCTCGATGTTTCACCACAAGAGCTGGAGCAGATCTACAAGAAACAACCATCTAAATTCCATGCCTACTTACTAAAGGAATTCGAGGGGTTAGATAAAAACCTTGCAGGTGAGCTGACTCCAGTACGCATTGTCCATCTTCAGAAAATCCTTGCATGTGGTAAAGTAAAACCCCGTGTGGTATCTGTAAGCCCTTTCAAACTCAGCCTTTTTGCCAACGAGTATTTGAAAGAGTATGATTTATTAAATCTATTATTTGAGGACAACGTCAAACAGTTCCTCGAAGCTAAAACCAAGGAATCAGTAGCGGCACGCAAAGCGACAATGATCAGAAATATTGAAAGGCAGCTTGTTCGGTTACAACAAAAGGCATTGAGCAATGAAGAGATCGAATCCTACCGTATTAAAGGGGAACTTATCCTCGCTAATCTGCTAAAGATAGAAAAGGGGTCCCGACATATCTGCGTGCAAAACTCTTATGATAACAAAGAAATTGTAATAACATTAGATCCCCAAATCACAGCTCAGGCAAATGCCCAACACTACTTTTTGAAATACAAGAAACTCAAACGCGGTCTGCCAAAGATACAGGAAAGAATCAGACGACTTGAACAGGAAATTACGGAGATCAAAGACGCTTCTTTTAACCTACCTGACTTGCCAAAAACTCGGTGCGGGAAAGACAAGAAAACCGAGCCATTTCATAGGTTTGAACTTAGCTCAGGAGCAATCGTGTATGCGGGTAAACATGCACGTTCTAACCAGGAACTAACATTTTCTTTTGCTCGACCAAATGATTATTTCTTTCACATCAGGAGTTACGAAGGAGCCCATGTTATACTCAGAGCTAAGATACCGCGTGGTCAGAGGCCTAATAAAAGAGATATTGATGATGCGGCATCAATTGCCGCCTATTTTAGCAAAGCAAAAAAACAAAAAAATGTACCGGTGTCATACACGCAGCGTAAGTATTTGAAGAAAAACAAAAAAGGTAAGCCAGGGAGTGTAATACTCATGCGCGAAGACGTGGTCTTTGTGGATCCAAAGTTACCAGAGTAGTGGTCGAGTTTACTCGACGGATCCCTGCATTTTGCAAAGCAAGCTTTGCCACTACATTGTCGCAATAACGTGGGCATAGAGTGTAAAGCGTAGAGAGTACGGCGTAAGGCGCAGAATTATTAGTTACTATTTTTACTGTTCGAGCTTGTCGAGAAACGCACATTGAGGTACTTCTCGACTCGCTTTGCTCGCTCGAAGAGAAAATAGGTGGTGCTTAGTTTTGATATCTTGTAAATGTTTCGCCGATACTCCATTACTCCCTTACTCAATTATGCTCCATTATTTATCTGTGTTGTAGTCGTCCAATTTATTGGACTTTCTTGTCTCCCTACGCTTTACGCCCTACCCTCTACTCTTTTGTCTCCGTTACACCGTTACTCTATCTATGCTCTTTTCTCTTGACTTTTTCAGAATTGTTGATATACTATACAATAAAGGAGGTAAAATGCCAGAAGTCGATAAGTCAATTGAAGAAGGGAAAATATTTGCTTTTATTGGATATTGGGGACTTTTGTTTCTTGTTCCGATACTTGCTAAAAAGGACAATAAATTTGCGGTGTTTCATGGTAAACAGGGTATGGTTCTGACCATAGCATTCATTGCGGTTATCATCGTGTTCTCAATCTTGAGTTTTATTCCGTATCTTGGTATTTTGTTTATGATTGTCCAATGGCTCGCGCTTATTGTGATGGGCGTTTTTGCGATTATCGGTATGATCCAGGCACTCACTGGCAAGTATTGGAAAATGCCAATTCTTGGCGATATTGCCGAAAAGATAAAGATCTAAGCACAAAAATATAGACTCTAATAGTTTTTAGGAATCCACATTAAGGCTGGTCTTTAATTATTCTAGTACCAGCCTTTCCTAATATAGCTTGTTTTGCTTTGTCCATTGAGGTTATGATCACTTCTTTACCGCCGCTTTCAAGAAAACTGATCGCTGCTTCTATTTTTGGACCCATGCTACCAGCCGGGAATTGTCCTTCAGCCAGATACTTGCTTGCCTTAGATACAGTGATTTCCTCTAATTTTTCTTGGAGTGGTGTGCTGTAATTAATGTATACATAATCGACATTTGTCAAAACAAAAAGAGTTTGGGCATTGATATCTCGTGCTAATATCGCTGAGGCACGGTCTTTGTCAATAACTGCGTCGATGCCCTCATAAGAACCGTCAATCTCAACGTATACAGGTATACCGCCGCCGCCTGCGGCAATGACAATCACACCTTGATCAACGAGTTGTTGAATGATTCTTCGGTTTACAATTCTCAAGGGCGCGGGTGAAGCTACGACTCGGCGAAATCCGCGGCCAGAATCTTCTTTGATAATCCAATCGAAGTCAATAATCAGATCTTCGGCTTGTTCTTTGGTGTAGAATGGTCCGATGAATTTTGTTGGATTTCTTATTGATGGGTCATCAGGGTCTGCAACGACTTGCGTGACGATCGTTACGACCTCGCGCCTTATGCCGATACCGAGTAGTCGATTCAAAAGGCTTTGCTCAATCATGTAGCCCATACCGCCTTCTGTATCGGCGACAATAACGCCCAGGGGTAGAGTTGGAATGTCTTTAGCAGTCCGTTCTACTCTTAGCAAGGCATTGCCAACCTGGGGACCGTTTCCATGGGTGATTGCCAGATTATAACCATCCTGGATGAGTTCAACGATACCCTCCAAACTTTTGCGCGTGTTTGAGAACTGTTGGTGGATATCTTCCTTGCCGGTTGCGGCGATTGCGTTTCCGCCCAGAGCGATGACTGCCTTTTTCATCTTAAATTATAGAGATTGGTAAAAAAAAGTCAAGAGTCAGAGGCTAAAAATCTTTGAGCCAAGTTCTCGCCCGCTCGGCTGGTTCAGTCATACCGGCGGCATTGAGGTAGAGAATATTATTGTTTACCATCCTGCGCACGACCGTTATATTATGTACCATACGTTCGTCATTGACCAGATTAGGTTTTTTTATGTTGAGCATGGAAAAATCAAATGGATGGTATTCAGTAGCGTCTAATATCAATTCGAAAACCATGCCTTTTGGGATACGCAGATACTGAGGGTGTGTTTGGTCAAGGTCGCGGTCAGGAAAAGGTGTGGCAAAATAGACACCTTGTTCAAGTTTGCTACTGATAAAGGCTTCGAGCATCGTTATGAACTTCAGTTGAATTACCTCAGGGTTGTAAGGTTCGCCATATTCGAATTTGAGCAGTTCGATAAGGTAATTGTCGACCTCGGTGCTGATGCCCTTATAGAATTCTGGATACTCATCTTGAAGGTATTTGATATACCATGTTCGTCGAAGCAGTTCTTTGTCAATAACAATCAAATCCTGTCTTATATTCTTTACTTTTTTCAGGTAGATGATCGGCGAGTAAATATCCCAGAAAGTGCATAGCAAGAGACTTTTCTCAGGTAGTTCCTCGAGATGAGCGCGACCGAAGTCCATGCCAAAAGAATTGCCCCGTAATGTGCAAGTGCGGTAATTCAAAAGCACAATGATTATCACAAGCGGTAAGACAATATAAGATCTCAGGTATTTTTTGAACGCCTTCAGACCGTAAGCTGAGATGATTATCAAGGTGATGAAACTGGGCATGTAGTAAGACTCAATGTCTGGTATTGAGTAGTTTATGATGTAAAGGATATTGAGCGAAATGATACTAATAAACAACCAGAGTCTTCTGCGTTCTGTTTTATAAAGGCGATGGAGTCCGACAAGAACTGGAATAATCAAGACATACAGAAAATTTCTTAGCAAGATCATCAAACCATTACCGAAATTCCTGAACAGCTCAGTAATCGATTGCGAGAACATCCATACTTGATACTGCTTCCCAGTAACGTGCCAGAATAGACGCTGGAGATTATAAGTATTGCCCCAGGCAAGTGCCGCATTACCGTTGGTTCGAGCGATAAGGTAGACATACAGAGATACGGCAAAGAGCGCACAGATTATCCCAAATACGACTTTTTTAAATTTAAGTTTGTACTCAAGTACGAGATATACAAATACCGGTCCGGCAAGAGAAAAGACAATGATATGATTCGTGAACGCCAGACCGAATAGGAACATAATGAGGTAAAAGTGTCTGATATTGCGCAGTCTGTATAGAACATAGAAGATCATAATACCGAGTAGTACGGTCAGTGAGTAGACTTCATTGGTGACTGATATGCGCCAGATGGTCGGTGCGAATGAGAAGATGGCAACTGGTATCAGCGCGGCGATTTTGTCTTGCATGATGCTGTAGGCCAGCATGTAAAGGAAAACTGCTGCGCAGACCGTAAACAAAGCAGATAATAGGTTGAGATTGAAAATCGGCTCACCAGGTAGGTGGGCAAAGAAATACGATATGATGGTGTACAAAGGATAACCAGTTGGGTGGGCTATGCCGAGCGTATAACTCACTGCCGCAAGCTCACCTGAGTCGATGAGATAGACCGTAGGGCAGATGGAGAAGAGGTAGATGATGAAAGTGACAACTGCCATCGTTGCACAAATAAAAAAGGTAGGATGTGGTATTCTTTTAAACATAATTAACAGACAAAGCTGTCAGGACACCAGGATATGATGTAGTGGATACCAGGGCACCAGTGTAACAGGGGTTAAATTACCTGATATTCTGATAGACTGATAACCTTGAGCCTGATACTTTGATAATCTAGTATCTTTGCTCTATTCTTTTGCGAAATTCAGACGGAGGTTTGTGAGCCGAGTTTGAACATCCTTTTTCTGTTCGGAGTTTAACTGTTCTTCCACGGTTTTGTAGAGGGCATCTATAGCATCAATGGCAAGCCTGGCTTCATTCAAATCCTTTTTATGTTTTTGCGTTTCAGGGTGAGCGATAAGGTCTAGATATGCCCATGCCTTAGCTTCTAAAGATAGCAGCGTTAGGTAGATGTAGTCCATGACTTTTATGGGTTCATCAAGCAAACGAGGTTGTTTTTC
>JAUWLY010000114.1 GCA_030613445.1 Candidatus Stahliibacteriota bacterium
CGTCCACCACAAAGTGGTTCAGAAATTTCTCGTTTTACTTTTTGATAGTTACCAAAACCTTGTCCTCTTTTCTCAATCAAGTCAGTCACTTCAATTGAGATATTTCCAGCATTCTTCTCTGCCCAACCCCTCTCCCATAGAAAATGTCCCACTTCACCTATGTCCTGGACAAGCTTTTGTAATTCTGCATTAAGCGACATTTTTTTTATGCTTGACATCTTTTACCCCTTAATATTCTATCTGTTCAAATAGCTCAGTCAAGTTTTTTAATCAACCTAAAATAGAGCCCGGAATTTTTCCGGCACTTCAACTATTTTTCTGTGCTCATAATCGAAAAAAACAATACCGGTCTTGGCTCGGGCGACTTCGTTTCCAGTTTCCTTATTCGACAACTTGAAGACAAAATCGCAACCGACTTTTCCTAAATCACTTACCGCAACTTCAATCTTCAGTACATCCGCATAGAAACCTTCTGATTTATAAACGATAACAGCATCAGTCATAATCAAACCCACGCCGTCAATATCTGCTTCAGTAAAACCAAGATTCTTCAAAAACCTTACCCGTGCTTCGTGGACCATCGACAGTATCGAATCATTACCCAGGTGACCACCGTAGTTGATATCATCAATACGTACTATTATCTCTGTAGTAAACCCATAACTGTCTGGTAATTCAAGCTTAACCCGACCCATTTTAACTCTCCTCAGATAGCTGATATTTCTTAAACCATCCAAAACCACAATCTTCTATGCTCTTAAGAAAATCCTCGTTGCCGTCAGGCAATAGGTCAGCACAGTAGTGAAGACCAAAATACTGTTGCGCGATACTTATGTAACCATTCTCTTCAATTTTGTCTGAACACTCCTCCGCAAACTCATGCCCATGTACTTTATTGCAGACTTCCTTTATTCTAGCAAGCCGCTTCTCGGTTATCTCAATTCTAACATTTGGGTACTTTTCATTGTATGCAGTTACCAGATCATGACCTTTCAATTCATGATATCGTTCATTGTGAACAATCGTCTCAACATCTAATTTTCTCCTTACCACTGGTCGGGCTTTTCGATACCCAAGACAAAGCAAAACTATAGGAAGCACACCCCTGGGCAACCTGAACATATCCATTGTTTCTTTGAGAAATTCAATAATGGTGCCGATATAAACCGACCCCAAACCAAGCGAATCAGCAGCAGTGCAGACATTCTGTGCACAGATAATGGTATCTTGAAATGATATCCAGAAATGCCGAAAAGAACCCATCGCAGAAAAGGGTGCCTTTTCAATCTTCGACCATTGCTTAAGACGGTGCCAATCAATACAAAAAAGCAAATTCACCGGCGCCTCACCAATAAATTTTTGCCCACACATTTCAGCGAGTCTATGCGTTGTATCAGCGTCTTCAATTTTTATTATCGAATACGGTTGGAGGTTCCCACCAGTGGGCGCATGAATACCTGCCTTAAGAATCTTTTTAAGTATCTCGGGTTCGATTTTTTGGTCTGAGAATTGTCTACAGCTTGCGCGTTCATATAGAAGTTTTAAGGTTGCATTTTGATATTCTTTATCATGCTTTTCCTGATGTACAATGAGCTTCTTACTTTTTCTCATCCAATGCCTCCTATGAATGTATATGCGCTAATGGACCAAGATTATTTTGTGAATAATCTGGTAATTGCCGATCTGTAGTCCTATAAAATATACACCCGCTGGAACTGGACGACCTGTCTGGTCAATACCTGACCAGGACAGCGTATGGCGTAGTGCGTATTGCGTAATGCGAGGGTAACTATACACCATCCTTCCGCTCGCATCATAGATGCTGATTGCAGCTTGGCGCTTGGAGCTTGGGATTTGGAATTTGAGGTTTATCCTCTGTGTGAATGGATTTGGATAACTGTATAAGGACAACCTTGTTTGATTTTCCCAAGGTTGTTCAGTCAGAACCCCGGGGTTAGATACGAAAACAACCCACATCAATGAATCATAAAACATCCCATCATCAACCTTGACCATAATTGTATCGATTATTACCGTAGAACTTGAGTACAGATAGCAGGTATCATGAGCTGAGCTATCAACAACCCCATTAATACTCCAGATATACAATAAAGAATCTTCAGGGTCAGGATCTTGCGCCAATACCTCAAGCAGAAGAACACTATCAGTTATTATGTAACATGGTGAAGGAGGACTCGATGCAATGATTTCAGGTGGGTAATTTATTGGATCAACTTCGATTTCAAAAAGAGTCGGCCACAATTTACCAGTCACGAACAACCGGACGCCTTCATGGTCATAGGCAATGCCGTTGAGCACATTTAATTGAAAGAGTAGGTGTTGGTCGACAAATATACCAGAGAGATTGAGCCATCCGGTTACATCACCTGTCTGGGGTTCAATAATAGCGATAGAGTCTCGCAGCCAGACATTCGCATAAATCTTTCCCTGGATATACTCCAGCTCATTCAGATTCTGAACTGGGTTACCTTCAGCCTGGACATCGATATAACCGACTTCAACATACGTGTGAGGATCCAAATAGTGTATCCTTGAGGTTCCATCACTCATGATCAGGCAGGTATCATCATGGGTCAATCCCCATCCCTCAGTGGGATAACTGAAACTGTCCACCAATTGAAATGTATCCAATTCAATGTACACGAAACCAATGTGCTTGCGCCACGTCAATTGGATTATCGTATCATTCCACATGGTTATGCCTTCGCCAAAATAGGAATTATCAAGGTTACGTATCTTCAGAACTGTACCAGTTTCCAATTCGACCTTACGTAATGACGAACTACCATAAAGACCAGTGCCCTCGTAGAGTACGTCATGTTCATATATCAAACCTTGTGTAAAGGCATTTGAGTCGTGATCAAACTCATTGATGATTGTATAACCATAAACTGGCAGACTATCTGCGCCTGGGAATAAATGAAATGCCTGGGGCACGCACTTCTCCTTATCAATTTGGGCAAGTGTTGGCAAAACACCCACAATAAGTATCCCGGCAATGATAAACACTAATGCAGACCCTGTTTTGTTGATCTTTTTACTCATATATCCTTATTAAACAGAAAACCTCCAAACATATCTTACATATCCAAGCGTTCGTGTCAATGCATTTATGGTGCCAGGTGTTCATCTGTTCACCATCAAAGCTCGGAATTCGACTTGAAAAACCCATAGAACTGGATATACTATTTTTCTATGCGGTACAATAAGGTTAATGAGAAAATAATCAGCTCCCTGGTGCAAATCGTTGGCAAGGAGAATGTCATTTCAGATGAAAAAACCTTGGAAAATTATGCTCACGATGAAACACCACTATACAGATCAATGCCTGACGTGGCCCTGAAGCCAGGTTCTACAGAAGAAGTATCTAAAATCATGAAATTGGCAAATGCAAATATGGTCCCGGTTACACCAAGAGGTGGTGGTACTAGCCTTTCAGCTGGTGCAGTGCCTATCCATGGAGGTATAGTACTCTTGCTTGAACGCATGAACAAAATCAAAGAAATTGATAAGAAAAATATGATGGTCATCGTTGAACCGGGGATAATCACTGAACAACTGGGTAATGAGTTAGCAAAACATGGTCTTTTCTTTCCGCCTGACCCGGTTAGTCTTGATTCGTGTATGATCGGTGGGAATATCGCCGAGTGTGCCGGTGGACCACGCGCTATGAAATATGGCGTAACCAAAAATTACGTACTCGGCATTGAAGTTGTCTTACCTGACAGTACAATCCAGCGATATGGCGGGAAATTGCTGAAAAATGTCACTGGGTATGATATAATCGATCTAATCATCGGTTCTGAAGGTACGCTTGCCATTGTGACTGAAGCCATACTAAAGGTCCTGCCCGTACCAACAGTTATTATCGACCTCCTCGTGCCATTCAAATGTGTAGAAGATTCAGTCAATTTCGGCATCGATGTTATGCACACAGGTTTGATGCCTGCGGCGATTGAATTTATGGAAGGGGAGGTATACCGGTTGGTGGCAAAATACTTAGGTCGGAACCTACCTTTTGCTGAAGCCGATGCCCAAATCATCGTTGAACTCGATGGAAATAATCGAGAGCTGTTACGCAAACACTACGATGAAATCGGTAATATTGCATTGAAACACGGCGCTTTAGATGTCTTTGTAGGCGAGAGCGCCAAGGACAGAGAAAAGATATGGGAACCGAGAAAAAATGCTAGTGATGCTTTAAAGGATCAAAGTAAACTCCTGGCACGCGAAGACCTTGTTGTACCCAAAGATAAAATTCCTGAACTGATTGCCCGCTTAAAACAATGTGTCAAACAATACAGTGCACATCTCTATGCTTTTGGGCATCTTGGTGATGGGAATATTCACAGCGATATCGCTGTGAGTGATTACGGTGATGATAAAAAATTTGATCACAGTGATAAGAGATGGATCAATGAAATGCGGAAAGAAATATATGCTATCACGTTGTCGCTCGGCGGAGCAATAACTGCTGAACACGGCATCGGTTTATCAAAGATACAGTATTTAGAGATGGCATTGGATAAACGGCAGATTGAAATTATGAAAAAAATAAAAATGATATTTGATCCAAAGAATATATTAAATCCAGGGAAGATATTTCCGCAGGAAAAATAATGTCAAATGACAAATAACAAATGATAAATAAATGTCAAAATCCAAATGTCAAAAACAATCCCATAACACAGATTACACAAAAAAAACAAGGATTTCACAGATAAAAAACGAATACGAATAACGAATACGGCTTTTTATGTATTTTAGGCATTTTGGGCTTTTTTTCTTTAGGTATTTAGGTGTTTAGGAATTTACGTATTTACTCTCAAAGGGAGGCTAGATGAATTTGATTAAGCTTGATAAATTGGCAGGTCTGGATTCGATGATGATATTCCATACCTTGGCGCGAATTGGTTATGAAGGACTGGTCATTGTTTCGCCAGAAATGCCTCTAGCAAGTATCGGTTATTTTCAGGATGCAGAAAAAGAAATCGATTTAAATTTCTGTAAAAATGCAGGTTTACCAGTAATACGTAGAGAAGTAGGTGGAGGTGCAGTCTATCTTGACAGCAACCAGATATTTTATCATGTAATATGGAACAGCCGGAACAGAAAATTCCCCACGAATGTCAAACGGATATTCAGATTACTCTCCGAGCCACCTTGCGAGACCTATCAGAGATTCGGTATCAAGGCGTCTTTCCGTACTGAGAACGATATTATTACTGATAAGGGTAAAAAGATTGCAGGCGAAGGCGGTGGTGATATTGGTGATTCAATGGTTTTTGTAGGCAGTATTATTTTGGATTTTGATTATGTCACAATGAGCAAGGTCTTAAAAGTACCTGATGAGAAATTTCGCGATAAGATCTACAAAAGCATGGAAGAAAATCTCACTACGATGAAACGTGAACTTGGTGAGATACCACCGCGTGAAGAAATTAAGACTGTACTTATCGAGAGTTTTGAAAAAATACTCGGTAAATTGGAACCGGTCAAACTTGAAAAAGAAACAATAAGAAAAATGAGAGAGCTTGAGAAAATATTTACCTCTGATGAATTCTTATTTAAGAAGACACCTCGTATACCGCAGGGCGTCAAAATCAAAGAAGGTATTGAAATACTCTATGGCTTATACAAAACAAAAGGTGGACTTATAAGAACCGCTGAAGAAATCGAGAACAAAAAATGCATCCGAGATATCGTCGTTTCCGGTGATTTCAATCTTTTCCCAAAGAATGGCTTGAATGAAGTCGAAAAAGCTTTGAAAAATCAGGAGTTTGATGAAGAAACCATAAAAAGGGAAGTCGCCAAAGTGTATGATAAGAAAAAAATAGAATCACCGGGTGTTGAACCAAAGGATTTTGCCAAGACCATAGTCGAAGCCAAGTAAGCACCACTATTTGCGTGAAAACCTGTGCTATTTTCTATTGACATTACGAGTTTTCTGAGTAGTATATTCACTAATTAATGACTAGAAAATTCCATGGAAAATCATTAGGAGGATTATGATCAATTTGAAAAATGCCGACCCAGATTTTAAGTGGGAAATCATTAAAAAAGAAGGTGGTGAAGGCCTACTCAAATGCTTTGGCTGCAGTGATTGTGCGGCGAGCTGTCCAGTCAGATATTTTGACGACCGCTATAATCCAAGGAAAATAATACGCTTGACCCTTCTTGGTATGAAAAAGCAGGTTCTGTCATCAGCATTTCTATGGCTCTGTGCTCATTGTCATGCGTGCACAGAAAGATGCCCTCAAGGGATCATCGTTGCCGAAGTAATCAATGCGATCAAAAACTACGCTGTTGAACAAGGCTATTGTCCAGAGGGTTATAAGGTGCAGCTCGATTTACTTCGAAAAATGGGCAGGTTATATGAGGTTGAAGACTTTGACCTCAAAAAGCGGCAGAAACTAGGTCTGCCACCAATTGACAAGACCATCCCCGAAGTCAAGAAGATCCTTGAATATACAAACATAATCAAATATGTAAATTCCAAGCCCCAAGTACCAAATACCAAACAAGATGATTCTTCAATTCAAATGAAAATGGAGAAGAAATGAAAAAGTATGCGTTATTTCTTGGCTGCACAGTTCCAGTCAGAGCACAGCACTATGAGCTGAGCGCCCGCAATACAGCAAAAGAACTCGGCATTGAATTCGTGGAAATGTCAGGTGCCTCTTGCTGCGGTTTTCCTATAAAGGCGGTTGACGCTGAAACTGCGCTCCTTATTGCCGCACGCAATATTTCAATCGCCAGCAAGATGAATCTGAATATCATCACACTCTGCAATTCATGCACTGCCATGTTATCTGATGCCCAATTAGAACTCAAGAAGAATTCCTTCTACAAGAAATTCAAAGAACTTGGCTTTTCATATCCACATGAGATCACGGTCAAACACTTCGTGAGGATGCTTTATGAAGATATCGGCATAGAAAAAATAAAGGCCTCGGTTAAAAAACCGCTAACTTCCCTAAAGGGCGCTGCACACTACGGCTGCCATTATATGCGCCCATCATATCTCTACGGTTTTGACAACCCTGAAATCCCCCATACCTTTGACGAACTCATAAGCGCCACTGGTGCCCAATCCATTGACTATTACGATAAGAAGATGTGTTGTGGCGGTTCAGTACTCGGTATTGATGAAAACCTCGCAATTACCATGGCAAATCACAAACTAAGCATTGCCAAGGATAGTCAAGCTGATGCGCTGGTTTCTATCTGCCCATTCTGTACAGTAATGTACGAAGATAATCAACGTAAAGCCGAAGCTAAATTCGAAATCCAATATGGGTTACCAGTCTTGTATTATCCTCAACTCCTGGGGCTCAGTTTTGGATTCGACAAAAATGCCGTTGGAATAAGATTTAATCGCGTTAGGCCTAACGCGCTCCTTGAGAAAATAGGAGGTCAATCATGAGAGTATTGATATGCACGTGCCACGGTAAGATAAAACTGCCGGTGATCGATTTTGGTCCTGATATTGAGGTTGAAAAATACGATGATTTGTGCATGATGTGCAGACAAGGGATAAGTATTGGACCCGAAGAGAAAATAGTCATTGCTGGCTGCAGTCCCAGTGTAATGGAGAACTTGTTTCCCACGGCAAATGCTGAGTTTGTAAGCCTCCACGAGCACATCATGCTCATGGGACATTCTGTAGAAAAAGCAAAAGAACTCATTGTCGCCGCGGTCGAAAAGATGAAAACAATTCCACCAGTCAAGCCAAAAGTCTTTAATATCGCAAACAAAAATGCTCTGGTTATCGGTGCCGGGGTCGCTGGTATTGAAGTTTCATCACAGCTTGCACAAAACGCTGTTGATGTCATCTTGATCGAGAAAACTCCATTTCTCGGTGGTATGGTGGCACAACTCGACCGTCTTTATCCTGAAGGAACACCACACAGCCACACATTAATGCCGCAAATCGGAAAGATGGCCGCATACAAGAATATTACTTATTCAACCAATACAGAGGTTAAAGAAATTAAAGGTCAGGTCGGCGATTACAAAATAACTCTACAAGTAAAGTCGCGTGGCGTTATTGACTGCACAACTTGCGGCAAATGTATTGATGTATGCCCGGTTGAAATTGATGATGCAGGCAAGAAACGCAAGGCCATATATTATATACAGACGTTTCCTGACAAATATGCTATTGACTGGGCTGCGTGCACCAAATGCGGGGAATGCGTTAAGGTATGCGAAGGTAAGATCGAACTCGAGGAAAAAACAACCAAACAGGAAATATCGACCGGTGCAGTAGTCGTGGCAACAGGGCTTAATTGGTATGACATCAGTAAAGTTGAAGAATATGGTTATAAAAGATTTGATCAAGTTATGACAACGCTTGAATTTGAGCGCGGCATAGCTTCAGGTAAACTGATACCGAAAAAAGTCGCA
>JAUWLY010000251.1 GCA_030613445.1 Candidatus Stahliibacteriota bacterium
CCTTTATCAAGGTGGATCTTTCCTACATAAAACCTTGAATAAGTATCCAGCGGATCAAGACGCGAGGCGATGAGAAATTCATCCAATGCCTGGTCTAGCTCACCTTTTTTATAATGCGCATAACCCAGGCTTCTTCTGACATGACTATCAAAATGATCGAGTTTGAGTACAGTATGTGCCATTTGTATTAGAGCATCATATTGATCAATATCAGAGTAAAGGTCGATTAGTCGCTTGCCGACGGTTAGAAGTAGAGAGTCGTCTTTTAGCGTTTTCTTATAGTAATAAATGGCTGAGTCTGTTACATTGAGTAGGGCAAAACCTTTACCAATACCAATGAGGGCAGTTGTATTAGTTGTGTCGAGGGTATAACCCTGTCTATAATATTCGATTGCTCCATGATGATCATTTACCTTGCCGGCGATCGTACCAAGCCTGACATATGTCTCAGGTGTTTTAAGGGTGTCAGGCATGCTAAGAAGGATTTTAGAGGCTAATTTAAAATCCTGGACTCCTTCATAAAGGATCGAGAGACTGTTGAAAATATCTATATTATCAGGTGCCAACAGTAATGCTTGTTTATAATACTTGATCGCCGTTGGTAAATCATTTTTCCCAATATTCCCGATAGCGAGAGTATTATAAATGGTCAGTTCTTCAGGAAAAAGTGAGAGTCCCTTTTTTGCAATAGCAATACCTTTGTCAAATCGCCTGATTTTAAACAATGCATTTGCTAATGTTGTATAGATCTCAGGGGTTTCCGGAGCTATCTCCAAAACCCTTTCATAATATTTGACCGCTTCAGTAATGTTTCCTTCAAGCTCAAGATTATTACCTATGCTGAAGAGTTCATATGCTGATTCTGAATTAATCAGTAGTAATAATGTACTTAAAATTCTGCAAATACTGACAATAGCCATAATCTATCCGGGTCCTTTATTATATCGTTGTTCCAAAGATTATAGGTTAATTCCAAACCGATCCTCTTACCGTTATTCCGATAAAAACTGCGGAATCTAAGGAGATGTTGATGATAATTGAGTGAATCGCCCCTTGTTATGTGAAACCTGGGGTTTAATTCAATCCCAAAATTACCTTTGTCCCATGGAGCAAAAACTGATTCCACAACAAATTCATATTTATAGTCGGCACCAGCATTGATATCCCAACCATGGTATTTCCAATGGGGGTATGCACCGAGCATTATTGACCACAAAAATTTCTTTTCGCTCAATAAGCGTCGGGTCTTATGGAAATCCGGGTCAGCGATCTGCATCCTGAATCTATTGAAGACCGGTGTACCTTCGACTTCATAGTCAATATCATGGATACAATCGTGCATAAAATATGTCGCGACCATAAATCTTGTCAATATCATATCAAATCCGCCAACGATATAATAATGTGCATACCTCGGGTCGAGTGAGACACCACCGGTCTGCTCAGCCATATCAAGGTCATCACGGTAATCAGTGAAAAATGAGAATTTGCCATGTCTGAGGATCGTACAGTATAACTCAACTGATGCATCCATATAATAGAGTGTCGTGTCACTATTTAGATATTTACCAAGAAACCCGCGACCATGAAATTCCAAAGGTACTTCTATACCAAATAGGGGATAGCTGAGTAAAAATAAAAACATAAATCTCAATAATTTCATCTCACAACCTCGGCATTGATATCGCATCCATTAAGACTGGTAAACCGGACACTACAGAATTCTCCGAGCATAAGGTCATCTGTATTGATCAACACATTACTGTCGATTTCAGGACACGTATATTGAGTATGTCCTTTATACTGCGTATTTTTATGATGGATCAAAATTTTGTGAGTTTCACCGATCCTTTTTCTATTCCTTATTTGAATAATCTTTTGTTGAAGTCTTAGTAACTCCTGGTATCTTTCTTCGATTACATGTTCTGGTAATTGGTCAAATTCAGCGGCTTGAGTTCCGGTTTCACGGAAAAAAGAAAAAACACCGAGCCAGTCAATATCAATATCCTCAATAAAGTTCACCAGCTCCTTGAATTCAATATCTGTTTCGCCTGGAAAACCAGCAATAACCGTAGTTCTTAGAGAAATACCTTTAATTCGCTTTAATTTTCGAAATTGATCATGAATTTGCCGTTTTGTCATACCCCGATTCATCAATTTTAGTATTCGGTCACTGATGTGCTGGATCGGTAGATCGAGATACTTACAGACTCTATCATTTACTCGTATTTCATTGATCATCTCGTCAGAAAGGCTATTAGGGTGTGCATACATTATCCTTAGCCAGTCAATGCCGGGCAAATTCGAAATTCCCCTTATTAGCTCAACAAGCATTGGTTTATCGTACAGATCCATGCCATAAGCAGTCGTGTCCTGCGCAATAAGAATAAGCTCTTTGACGCCAAGTTCTGCAAGTTCTGTTGATTCCCTTAGCAGGCTGTTTATATCAACGCTCTTGTAGGCGCCTTTTATCATCGGGATAGTGCAATATGAGCAAAAATTAGAGCAGCCATCAGCAATTTTTAGATATGCATAGCCTTGAGTGGTTAACAAACGTGTTTGGGAAACACGGCTATCTGTCTGTATGGTGCACAGAAGCTTTTTGGTTTGTTCAAGGCTAAAAAATCCAGCGACTTTGGGAAATGCATCTTTTAGGCGCTTAGCATAACGATTAACTCCACAACCATAGACATAAACCCTTTTATTGTTGGCAAAAGCCAGAGCTTTTTTAATTTCTTTTTCAGTTTCGGCAATAGCAGGTTCAATGAATGCGCAAGTGTTGATGATTATAATATCGCTATCTTCTGGCATTGCGCAAATCTCCACGCCAGCTGCACCAAGCGAGCCAAGGATTTTTTCTGAGTCCACCAGGTTCTTAGGACAACCAAGAGAGATGAGATTGACCTTCATCATCTAGGCATCTTAGGGTGACCGAAAATTAGGAGTAGGGCGTTTACGCCCGCCGTGTTTTGAAGTTTTGAGGTTACGAGGCTCAGAACATCTGAACTTCTTAGCTTCATAAGTTCATCTTTTCCCAGTTAACTAGAGGCTCTACTCCCACAAATTTCGACATTCTCAGTCAGCTTGTATACTACTGATTCTGATTAACTTAGCCTGAGCCTGAGCGACCAAATCATTGTTCTTATCTATAAGCTCTGCATTGACGATGACCAGTTGGTGCTTCACGCGCACTACTTTGGCTCGTGCCTTGTATTTTTCGTTAACCTGCATTGAGGTCCGTATACGTACATTCAATTCACCGGTTACGCATTTCAAGTCCTCCTTTAGGTATGCAGCCCAGACCGTCATTTCATCAAGGATTGTGCAAATAATGCCACCGTGGACAGTATTATGATAACCTTGAGTCCATAAGGGAAGCTCGATGAGCGTTTCCACACCACCATCATATTCTTTGATGTTCAACTTAAGACCGTTTGCGTTATCTGAACCACACGCAAAGCATCTTTTATCCATAAACAACTCAGAATTCATCGACTTTAGTCCCTTGCGGTGGTTTGAATTCAAAAAGACTCTTTGAGAACTTTTTGTTTATTTCAATTTTATCAAAGCTAAACTTACTCTCCTGCCCTGCTTGGTCCTGTATGGAAATTGATTGTATCTCATGTCTATCTTTGTGAATTTCAATGATAACTTTAGTATATATATCGGTATCATCTTTAGGTAAGAGGGCTATTCGAACTATCTTTTCTTCTTCGGATATGAGTTCAATATTGAACTTCTTGTCATAATCCTTCAGGAAAATATCCGGATTTATCTGGACCGGGATTTCACCGAGGCTTTGTCTGATCGCTCGTTTTTTATCTGGCATATATATCCAGAGTGAAGAACTGTCACCAACATAGATTTGTGCCGGGTCACCGATTTCCATTCTGAAGAAATTGGGTCTTTTAAAATATATCTTACCCTCAAATAACTGGCATGTTCCAGATAATTCATCACACAAAACTTGTGTGAATTCTGCATAGAAGCTATCAAGATCATTGTATTTCTCAGTAGTCTTATCTATTATTTCATCCAGGTCTACAGCAAACAAGTGCTGGGTAATGAAAAATAGCAGCAAAAACAGCAGTTTGACTTTCATGGCATCTCCTTAATCTTTATAATCGAGGGAGCTATGAATGTTTTCTCAAAGCTCCCTTTTAGTTAAGCTTATCCAGAAACCTAAGAATGTCAATATATGGCACAGGAAACCCTCACCACGCGTAAAGCAGTTATAGTAAAACAGTAATTAAGTAATTGAGTAACTAAGTTATTAAAGACGTTAAGACCGTTAATAGCGTTTGATATACAGACAGTTATTGAGTAATTCTCTCATTTTCATTCATCTCGCTACTCTCGATATCTTCGACGAGATCTTCGATAAGTAATTGAGTTATTTGGAGCTTGGGATTTGGCTCTTGGTTCTTGGTAATCGCCCTACGCCTTACGCTCTTGAAGCTTGGTTCTTGGGATTTGGAACTTGGAGAAATGTAGTCGCCGGATCCTTCAACTGCGTTCCCCTCGATATACTCGGGACAGGCAGGACAGGTTTATCAGACAATGCCCGATTCACCCCGTTAGATAACTGTCTCTGTCGAAACTCCGCATCATTGAAACTACCATGTATCT
>JAUWLY010000002.1 GCA_030613445.1 Candidatus Stahliibacteriota bacterium
TCGACAATGAATTGTAAAGGGGGCACTTACTCTTGACTTCGCTTAGGAAACATTTGTGCCAAGTTCCAACCTCTTCACTGCTTCCCTAAGATGAGCATCTGATAAGTGGCTGTACTTCATTGTCATCGTAATATTCTTGTGACCCATTAATTCCTGAACTGCTCTAATGTCAACTCCAGCCATCACTAATTTCGAAGCCAATGTGTGACGCAGGTCGTGAAATCTGAAATTCTCAATCCGAGCGCGCTTTAATGCCCAGTTGGATTGAATGAATAAAAAAGGAGGCGAGCATATAATTACCAACCTCCCTTTATTCTTATAGCCAATGGAACTATCGTAACAGTATTATCTTCTCTGGTTTTTCAAAATCAGCTGCTTCCACTCTCACAAAGTAAACTCCGGCAGATAATCGTTTCGGCATAATCAAAAATTCATTCATTCCCACCTTAGCTTTGCCTTTTTGTATTGTAGTAGAAGGTAGTAGATTATGAAGCTGAAAACAGTCCTTGACATCCTTGAGGTTAACAGTATAATTATAGAGGAGATAGGGATGAAAAAAAGTATCTATTTAAGTCTTTTTTACATTTTGACTTTTTGTTTTCCACTTATCAATTCCAACATATATGCCCAATCAGATTGGAGTGTGGATGTGAGATTAACCTATTTTTGGGGAGATTCTGATGGCCCTCGGGCAGCGTGTAATGGCGACACAGTTCATTTGGTCTGGCGTGAGCATTATTGGATTAATTCAAATCTTCACGAGGAAGTTTTTTACAAACGCAGCACCGATGCCGGTGTAACCTGGAGTGATAGTGTAAGGTTGACGACCGAGGATACCATATCTAGTGCGTCCCCAAAGGTTGCGGTTTGGGAAAACAATGTTCATGTTATCTGGAATGAACGTGGTAATTGTTATTATGCGCTGTGTTACAGAAAAAGCACTGATGGTGGCGAGACATGGGGACTGGTAGATACCTTAAGAAAACACCTTGAAGGTGGTTGGGGAGCTTCCTGGTTGGCTGTTAGTAGTATTAATGTCTATGTTGTTTTCATTCGTGAGGACAGTAGGATGATATTTATGAAGAGCACTGACAATGGTTCAAACTGGTCAAGCCAGATAGAAGTAGGGTCTGGTTCTGCTAACCCGCGCATAGATGTATTCACTCTTAATGATTCGTGCTTGGTGACATGTGCCAGTTATTTCTCTTCTGCTGTAGAAGTGCTCTTTTATAAAAGCACGGATGCGGGAGTGACCTGGAGTGATAGTCAGTGTGTTTCACATTATGATTCAATCAGTAGTCAACGTCATGCAGTGGACACAGACGATAGTGGCGGTGTTCATGTTGTGTGGTATGACTATAAATATTCGCCTTATCCCTGGACTGGTGATATATTTTACCGATCGAGCAGGGATTCGGGCACTACGTGGGAGCTTATAGATTCATTGACCGTAGCGCATCGAGCCTTTTATTCGGATATTCTTGCTCAGGGCAACAACTTGCACTTGGTCTGGATGGATGACCGCCATGATTTCGATCATAACTTTGAGATTTACTATCGCATGAGCACAGATTTAGGGCAAACCTGGGCTCCTGAAGTGCGGTTAACCAATGCCCCTAATTGGTCTAGTTCGCCATCCTTGGCGTGCGATGGTCGATATCTTCATCTTTTCTGGTCAGATGCAAGAGAAGATACAATCAACACGATAGGTGAGATCTATTATAAACGCAAAGATCTTTTGGTGCCGATATCCGAAGAGCATGAATCTTCTCATTCTTCACAGTTCTCTGTAGAAGTCTGGCCAAATCCATTTACTGCAGATATTTACCTGCGGATAACAGGCGGCAGATATGGTAAAGATAATGCTGGGCAGAAATCAATTGTCAATGTGAAACTTTATGACATTTCAGGAAAGGAGGTGATATCCCATATAATAAAAGAAAGAACAAAAGGAATCAGCGTAGATACCAAAGACCCGCCCTGTGGAGTGTATTTCCTCTGCATTGAGACAGAATCTGAAAGTATAATGAAAAAAGTTGTGAAAGTAAAATGATCTGATCTGTTTTGTAATGAAAAGGAGCAAACATGAAGCGTATATTAATAACCATCATAAGTCTACCGCTGATTGTATTATCAGCAGAGTGGCAGTCATTAGATGCCCCCCATGCAGGACGGGCCATTGATATGAGTATAGGACAAGATGGTCCTACCTGGGTCATCTATGCGGCAAACAAGGATTATAAGATATACAGCTCAACAAATGATGGTGCATCGTGGCAAGTGCCTACATTAGAAACCCAAGTAGATAAAGCTACGTGTGTAATCACGCGTCCAACTGGAGCCCAGTATGTTTATATTGGTAAGTATGAGAATAGTTCACCACCCGAAGTTGTTTGGCGGTCCACAAACAGTGGTGAGAATTGGCATAACCGCAGTGGTACTTCCCCTGATAACATTGAAAACACTTGGCCTCTCTGCTTTGCTATGCACCCGACAAATTCGGATATTATTTATGCCGGCTTTGATGCGACCGGTGGCTCGGAATGCTTCTATAAAACAACAAACGAAGGTGCAAACTGGACTGAATGCGGCATAGGTTATTCAGTCAGAGACATCTTTGTAGATCCAGGTGACCCTGATAATCTTTATATAGCTACTAACAATTCGGTCTACATGAGTACTGATGCCGGCGCGTCATGGGAACAGATAGCTCCTCCGCCCAATGGTTCAGACGTATACAGTGTTGCCCTGAATAGCTCCAACGTGCTATTTGCCGGTGTTACTGTATATGGGTATGAAGAAACATACAGTAAAATCTTCAAAAGATCTGTTTCTATATGGGTAGAGGTCTACAGTTTAGGTCCTATATATCCCTATGTACCTACAGTAAATAAAATTGTGATTGATAATTCTGATGAAAGCTACATGTACGCAACATTTTGGCCATTTGGATTCCACAAAAGTGATGATTATGGTAATTATGGGAGCTGGGAAGAAAAGAATAGTGGCATAGTCGATAAGTACTTGTTTTCTTTGATTCAACATCCAAGTTCCGGTTACCTGTTTGTTGGTGGTGATATTGCCTGTTTGTATAAAAGCACAGATTGTGGTGAAAACTGGACAGAAACTGTCGAGGGTATGAAACTCGCAGATGTGAGAAGTCTCGCCGTGTTAAATAATATTGTATATGGCGTTACATATACTCCATATGAGGGATCTCTTTATGATGGGGTAACAATGGGTACTAGCGGAGGTCAAGACTGGCAATGGTTAAATTTGTGCGATCATTTCGCTGGCTATTGTGGTGGGAGCTATATAGAAATCGCACCTTCCAACACTGAATATGTTTATGAAGCATTTGGGGCTGCAGGTAATGGCTTTATTACAAGAACAACTGATGGTGGTAAAGCGTGGATACTCAAGGTCGATTGCGGCAGCTATTTAGTCAATGACCTGACTGTTGGTCGCACTAATCATAACATAGTGCGTGCGTCAACCGAATGCTTTGGAGCCCTCTCCCCTCCTCTTGTTCTTCGAACAACTAATGGTTGGGATAGCTGGACATGGGCTGAATTTCCATCTCCAGGTTATCTTCGGACGGTTGAAACCGACCCTCTGAACCTGGATGTTGTATATGCCGGAGGCTGGTGGCAGCTCCCTCCTACAGAAGCTAACAGAGGACCTTACTTGAAGAAAAGCACGGATGGTGGTGTTAACTGGAACAATGCAGTTACAGGGATGAGGGGAAGTGTTAAAGAGATAGCAATTGATCCAATAAATACACAAAATCTGTATGCTGTAAGTGACTCAGGCCCATTTAGAACAACCAACGCAGGAGAGTTGTGGACGAGAAAGAAAATTGGATTATCTGAATATTACGGCACAGATATCATCATTGATCCTGAGGAACCATCGATTATTTATGCATTAACGCAGCAGGATGCATTATCAACAACTAACTCATTTTATTGCACAGTCGATGGTGCAGCAGAATGGTTTCAGTTCACACTGCCACCAAGCCAAGATCCACCGAGTTACATCCATGAAATAACAATCGATGATTCACAAGCAGACCAAATCTATGCAGGAACACAGAACGGTATTTATTTGTTTTATCCCGACTATAAAATTAAGAATCTGACGAGCAGTGCAAATAAGGCAACCAGTGTGAATTCGGCAAAGAAAATGCTTTTAGGCGGATTAAATATCTGGATAACTTATGAGAGTGGCGGTGTTATATATGCGGTTCACAGTAGTGATGAAGGTTACACCTGGTCGCGCAAAATGGAGATAGGTCATGGTTATAATCCAGCAATAAGCTCCAATCCTGATGCTGAGACACCGATACCCGGCATTGTCTGGTGGGCACCGGGTGACAAGGACACGCTCTATTTTGCCAAACATGTATCTGGCTACAATTGGACCACACCCTTTGAGATCAAAGTATCAGCTGATGGATGCGACTTCGGACCGCCATCATTTGTGATTGGCACCGACAATAAAGGTCGTGTCGTCTACCAAACCACCTCGGATGGCAAAATTAACTACACAGAATTTGACATTACTAATCCAAATCCAATTGACCCTGAAGAAGTCGGTGATGGCATTAATCCGAGTATCGGCTTTATGATACCTGGGTCAAGTAATCCTGAAATCCATGTCGTCTGGGAAGATAATAATAAGATCAGGTACAAATCGAGAACGATCTCAGGAACCTGGGACAATTATTACACTGTTTGTACGAATAACTCAAAAGATCCTTCTATTGAGGTTGAAGGTTCTAATGTATATGTCGTATGGGAAAAACGAGCAGATATTCACTATCGTTATGCAGTCTACACCCAGAATGGTCAGCATACTTGGTCAAAACTTGATGATTTTGCCACTGATGATCCATCAAGCTATCCTGTGCTTACTGGTGGTAACGCGGTGAGCTGGGTCGAATATGTAAACAGCACCACTTACGAGATCTACTTCTCTTATAATTCTGGTTCTGGCTGGGTAGATCCCATTAATATTAGCCAAAACACAGAATACTCCCACTACCCCCATATTGTTCATAAACAAACGCTTCTGGGCACTATAGTCTATTTCACTTGGACTGAGAATGATAATCCACCTTATGACGTGAGATTTGACAATTATACCTTTGGTGGATCAAACCCTGAGGCTGATCTTGCATTCTATATTGCTGAAGGCGGAGAACCAAAGGCATCGCCATTTAATCTACATCGTGACGGTTATCTGCAGTACGGACCTGAATTTCATAAGAAGATAGATTATGATTCTGAATATCTTGAGTATCAGTTCGAAAAACTTAATCCAGCAAGAGAATATGCTCTTGCTGCATATGCATATCAGGAAGGCAATAATAATCTGCCGATCACGATCAAAATAGACAACGTTACAATTGGCGGAATTAATCTTCCACCAGAGACACTGATTGTGTGTAAAGAAATGGTGCCAGAAAATCTATATGCTGATAGTGCTGTTGATGTGAAGATATTTGGAAATAAAGCTGTGACTGCGGCTTTGGTGCTTTATGAGTATGAGAGAGAATCAGACAAAGGCGGTGGAGGGCCACAGGATGCAGGTGCTACGCCGTTTAATATTGATAAACTTACGCTGAGTATTTCTCCTAATCCAGTTCGCAAGGATGTGAACATACGGTATACATTACCCCAATCCACTAAAGTTACTCTTTCGGTCTATGACGTTGCAGGCAGACTGGCGAGGACGTTAGTCAATTCCACTCAGAAACCAGGTTCATATCAGCAGTCTTTCAACACGGCGAATTTGTCACAGGGTGTCTATTTTGTCAGGTTACATACCGGCGATAAATCGATCGTGGAAAAAGTGATTTTCTTAAAATAGAAAGGTGGCGAAATTAAAAAAGAAGGGGAGTGACAAATCAAAATCACTCCCCTTCTTTTTTTGTGCGGTATTTGTGCGGTCCATATATCAAATACCTGTGACTGTTTGTTGTCTATAATATCCTGGTATGTTAGCGGTAGAAACGGTTTATTAGAAAACAAAGGGGCGGCAGTTATTCACCACCGACCCCCCTATTTTTTATGCTGGCAACCTTGTGCCAAATCTGTGCCATTTTATCACCAAAACATATGGTAACAGACAGAATTCCCAGTAATAGGCAGAATTGCGCAAAATGTTATCTGGCTTGCATTTGTGCGATTTTGAACGTGATCTCAAAGGTTATGAAAAAGGTTCAAAACGCTCTCACATGCCGAAGGTCATGCGTTCAAGTCGCATACCGCCCATTGATTCTCAACGTTTTGCGGGCACCGCCTGTTTTTCGCAGAGGCTCTTGTGCCAAATCTGTGCCAACTTCCAACCTCTTCACTGCTTCCCTAAGATGAGCATCCATAACTAGAAATTTGTCAAGGGTAAAGTGTAATGGCGAGGCGTAAACAATAAAAAAAACTACCTATTGAATGTTGATTTGCTAATGATAAACTTATTTACCACTGTGATGAAAATGGCAAGACGCGTCTGTAACGGAAAAGACAGTGGATTCGGTCCTGACCCCACCGCCATTTAAATGGGGAGAATGGAATAGGGTCATTGAAAAAAGGTTAACGCGCATCTTCGAGGGCCGAGATACGTATGGGTAAAATAAAGTCAGATGTACTGCTATCAAGGATGAAAAAATGAAAAAGATGATAGGTGGATCAATCTTACTAATCCTATGTTTTGCAGTCAGTGGATGGGCTGAGGCACCAGCGCATTGGCATGGATATGTGAATTATGAAGGAGACCCAGTAGAGGGTGAATCTGTTTATACAGAACCAACAGATGGGCAAACATCCACGAACGCGGATAGCTTCTATGATTCATGCAACGCAAATGGAATGGGAAACAGGAAACACTATGACTATGTTCACGCTAAAAAAACCATTGGTAATCGCTTGAAGGCAGAGGTCTATTACGCTAACGACTATTACTATGAAGTTTTTTAGGTCTGAGAATAATTACAAGCTCTCCTATTACAATTATTTGCACACAAAAGATAATATAACAATATTATACAACACCTATACAGGGGCTCAAGCAAATATCACAAAGTCAGATCGAGATTTCATTTTGCATTTATTTGAAAACCTAAACAATTTTGAATTGCGTAATAAGAGGCCGGATATATTCGCAAAAATGATTCAATGTGGTTTTATAGTCAAAGAGGATATTCACGAGATTGACTTTATCCGATTTCGCTATTATAAAGGGGCATTTTCTGTAAAGAATTTGTCATTTACTCTGCTACCAACTCGAGCGTGTAATTTTCGATGTATATACTGTTTCGAAGATGAAATCAATGAATCAATGAATGCAGATGATTGCCATAATGTCCTAGCATTTGTGAAACGGCAGATAAAAGAACAAATGCCACAAGCAGTTTCAATAAATTGGTATGGAGGAGAGCCTCTTCTTAAGTTTGAGATCATAAAAAATTTGAGTGAAGAATTCATAGAAATTTTTAAGACAGCTAAGATCGAATATCAAGGTGCCATCGTGACCAATGGTTATTTATTGGATGATAGTATTGCAAAACAACTATTGAAGTTGGGCATTAAGATAATCCAAATTACGTTAGACGGACCAGAGGAAATTCATGATAAACGCAGGCCTTTAAGAAATGGTGGACCTACTTATGGTAAAGTGAAAGCTGGCATTATTTCTGCAAAAAAATATTTTGACAGTGTAGATATAAGAATCAATGTAGATCGTGACAATTTATGCTCAATTAGGGACTTCTTGGAAACAGAAGAATGGCTTTACGGTGAGAATACCACAGTAAGACCTGGAAGATTGAGAGACTATACTGATGTTTGTAGTGGGTTTTCGCCATGTGAAAAAGGATTTTCTGCTCCTGAATTCTACGACGTATACAAATTGATAAGAGGTCTTACTAAAACAAAAAGGTGTAAAGAGGATAGTGTATTTCCTGCTGTTGTTCCAGTCAGAAGTTTTTACTGTGGCGCCCAGGTTATAAATACCTATACAATAGGTCCGAGATGTTTTGTTTATAAATGCACTGCATCCCTTGATCATGGTGATGAAGTGGGCATTATAGAAAATGGAAAATTCCAGCCGAATGAAAGATTTGTTGCGTGGTTTCTAAGAGAGCACCCGACTTATACAGAGCCGTGCAAATCATGTAAGATGTTGCCAATGTGCATGGGTGGATGTCGAGTAATTAGATTGAGAAGTTCAAATCATGAAGAATTAAAAAATGGTATTTGCCGTCATTTCTCTCTTCTGCTGAACACTTATTTAGAAAGCGAAGTAGAAAAATTAAAAAAAGCGATGTGAAACTATTTACGAAAGGAGGTGATAATCATGGATATTACAAAGCAACCACTAACCTGTTTAGAATGCAAAAACCGGGAAACCGATGCTGAAATTGCTTTGGTTTGTCATTCTGGTTGTTGTGCCAGTAGTTGTTTTGCTATACTGTAAATCACATGGTTTAAGAAGCAGGTACAAAGCTCGGATGGTGATAATTAATTGTCGTCATCCGAGCTGGTATTAGCGATTGCGCGCAATAATCCGGAGTTTAGTTGTCGGGTGTTGGCCGTGAAGATCATCGATGAGGAAGCGTTCAGCGTATCGGCATTGACCGTGGCTCGGTTGTAAAGGAAAGAAGGCTTAGTTGAGCCGCGCCCGATTACTGACGTGCCAGTCGCCAAATCCTGACATCACAAGACCAAAGGATGTGAGAAGATATGGCAGTGTGACGCGATGTACTATTTTGTGGTGGGCTGGGGTTATTGCAGGCAGATTACAGTGCAGGATGACTATTCCCGGTATCCTTTGACTTGGGGGTGAAGCCGGATGAGACTGCATTCAGCATCAGCGAGGTGGTGGAGAAAACCATTGAGAATGCAGAGCAGCAAGGTCACTTACAGAATGGCAACAGGCCAAAGTTTGTATCGGACAATGAACCGGGTTATACTTCAAAGATTCTTGCTGGGTATCTACTGGGTATCTAAATGTGAGTCCTCGGGATATATTTGCAGGCAGAAAGGAGGAAATATTACAGAAACGAGCAAAAAAAGTGCTTGATTCTAGCACGAAGGAGATTATAATATAGTGGGTAAACATAATGATATACAGTTCTCTGAAGTGTAAGTTAAAAAATGAGCGATTTGTCCAAAATCGGCTGAAGCATAGTAATTATAGTATTGCTATACAAAAAAAGGGAGGAATCCCAGACCTACGCCATTTCTCACAGAAATTTCACAGTTTTTATGTATGTTGACATAATGGTACCTTGACTGTAATAGCGCAGGGCATATAATAATTTAGGGAGGACTTATGCATAGGAATATCTTTGTATTATCATTGATTATGGGCATATATTTTTCATTTGCCACATCAACCTACACGATACGCAAATTTGATAAACCTGAAGTTGATGAAGTCTCTGATAGTGAAAAGATTCCACACCGAATCCTGTTCCGTCAAATAATAGTTGATTAAGCGCAGAATGTCCAATGTTCAGACCTGACCCCTCTTTTTCCCTTTTCAAACACTGCACCTATACTATGTTTCAAGGACTGAAAATATCGTATCAGCTTGACAACTGTATGTGCGTTAGTATAATGTAAGGAGGAAGATTATTATAGGAGGTGGAATGTGACCGTAGTGGCATATTTCATATTTATTGCGGCAATTGACATTAATGTTTACCGTTTTGCTGAGAATTATGTAGAGTTTTGGTATCAAATTCCTGTAAATCAAGTTTTTGCGCTGGATGAACTGAATGCTGCAAAAGAAGATACAATCTTCAAAGAGTACTCCTACCGCCTTGATATCTACAATATAGCAGATGACGATTCTGGCTATTTTGAAGGTACGAAGGGGGCTTTAGTAATTCCCGAGCAACGGCATGACTATTTCATTGACTATATACCAGCCTATTTGTATCCTGGTGAATTTCTTTATACCTTGGCAATAGAAACTGGTGATTATGCTGTGTCGTATGATGGTGCAATTCAACTATCTGCAGATACAAGTGGTCTTTTTTGCAGTGACTTGATCTTAGGTAAGAAAAACCATGATGAAAACCTGGTTTGCCATGGCTATACGTTCAGACCGAAAATCCCGGCGCATTTCACCGAATATGATAATCTATTTACATATATGGAAATTTATGGATTAATCCCTGATAGTCTCCTTTATAGTATTCAATACAGGATTGTTGATAGCTTAGAGAATATTGTGTTTGAACACGCTGAGAGACGAATTAAATATGACTTTGTGCAGATAGATACTTGTTATACGAGCTTACATAATTATATAGATGGATCGTATAAATTGACTGTGTGTGTTTACGACCCCTCGCAATGCGATACACTTATTTGCGAAGCAGAGTTTAGGGTTGTTACATCGTTGGACATGGTGGCCAACGCGGTATTCTACAGTGATATTCAACACCTTCTAAGTCCTGAAGAATATAAGGATTTTCTAAAACTCGACGTTCATGAAAAAAAAGTATATCTGAAGAAATTCTGGTCAACAAGGAACTATTGGGAATTTGAGAAGCGAATTATAGAAGTAGATGCGCAGCTTGGAACACCGTTTGCTCTAGGACGCGACACTGATCGTGGCAGGATATACATACAACTTGGTCCTCCTGAATGGATCGATTCCCGATCCATGGAAAAAACTTGGCTCTATGAAGATTTAAAGGCCGGAGCAAGAGTCGGAAGCCCCTGTCAAATCTGGCATTACGATGGCAGAGGCATTCGTTTACTATTTTGTGACACTAACAAAGACGGTGATTTTGAACTTCTTGGCTACTTTGGCGCTCACGAAGAGTATGAGGAATTTTTAAAGGACCACCAAGAGTTAATGGGATATTTTGATTAAAGAGGGATAATAGGTATTTCAAAAATGCGACGCGCAAATAGAAAAAATACAAAGGTGTTTACCTTACACATATGTTGTATTCTTATGGTCTGTTTGGCTTGCTCGGCAGTGAATATATTCGCAAGTCGCTATTATAGGCTTCTTGAGAAGGAACGTAAAATTTTTCTTGGCTTTAGGGGCATTGATTCATTGGCTGCGGTTGAGTACATTACACTGGAAACAGTTACTGAGCGGACGCAATACTATGAAGCTTTTTGGTTTGGAAGATCAGAACATGAACGGCAGGAATTTGAGAAACGAATCGAATATGCTCATAGGGTATTTGGCAAACATGCGCCACTGAGTGATGACAGAATTCCGATTTATGTGAAGCATGGAGAACCTTCAATTAGAGAAGAGATTTCTCCGAAAAAGAAGATTGCAGTAAAAATCAAAGAATCAGTTAAACCAGCGGAAATCTGGACATACTACGCTGATGGTTTGATCTTTGATTTCATACGCATTGCAAGAGCATATAAATTAATCGCTGAGTCTGAATTTGGTGAACGAGTGAACGTACCTTTTCTTCAAGAGGTGGTGCAAGATACGAATTTCACAATTCAATCCATGCTGCCTCTGGAATTTAACGTGACAACTGCAAGATATCGCCAAAAGAAGAACCTGACACGCCTGGAAGTATATCTTACAGTTGAGATAGATGATACGACAGGGAGTGAATTGCTGCGAAGCATTAAAGTTTTTAATACCAATGATAGTCTTGTGCAGTTCCAATCTGATCTTCTCAAACCTACGGGGAAGAAAGGTGGTTTGTTTTTTGACCAAGTGAATTTCTGGCTTGATCCCGAACTATATCGTCTGGAAATTCAGTTGACGGATCTCAAAAACAAACAATGCAGTACTGACACGATACAAGTTAGCCTTATCGACTACCAAGATGATGGCAAGGAAATAAGCGATTTGATCGTTGCCAAGTTAATCGACGATATATTCACACATTATAAGTTCGAAAAGCCAGTGGGGCGTGTTATTCCACTGATAGACCGCAAATTCTCTGTGCACACCCCTTTTTACCTGTATGCTGAAGCTTATAATTTACACACAAAAAACGGTGAACATACAATTAGAATTACCTATGAAGTATATAATAAAGAAAAAATGCGGCAGGAAGTAGTCGATGCGGTAATAGAAAACGAAACAGAAGTTGGGGAGATTGCCTATCTTGCTACTGAATATCACCCAATGGATTTGGACCCCGGAGTTTACATGATAGTATTGAGAGTTGAGGATCTATTTGGCGGCAAAGAACGAACAGCTGTCTGCGAGTTCGAACTGGTAGAGTAAGTATGCGCAGATACATACTATCCTTTTTCATGATTTTAATTCATGTTGTGTATGCTTCAGTCTACCTTAATACTGCAAGAATTGCCTACTTCAATGAGCAGGACTATGCACGTGCAAGACGGGCGTGTCTTACAGGAATTGAACAGGGTGAAATTGATTTTGAGTTGTATGCAATTCTGGCAGGATGTGAAATTGCCTATGGGAACTGGGGAAAAGCAGCCAATGCTCTATTCGAAGCCATCAAGGTTGATTCTGCCAAGACGTTCGAATGGATGGACAAAAAAGGTGGCGGGTTGAAGTACTATCATCAGGCCTTTTATTTTTCTGCACGAGCACTATTTCTTGAAAATGAAAACGAAGAGGCTCTAGAACGAATCGATTATGCTAGATTTCTGCACGGTAGTGATATAAATACTGTAATTCTGAGGGGTGCTATTCTCTACAAACTGGGAAAGATTGAAGAGGCAAACCGGGAATATAGCAATGTTCTCGCCATAGACCCAAGAAATCCTGACGTGCATTTTCTCATTGGTAAAGCCTTATTTGAGATTGATGAATTTGATAGCAGCCTGGTATACTTCAATAACGCCCTTGATTTCTATAATCCTCGTTATGAACGTACACTTTATGTATTATTTCAAAATGCATCAGAGAGTAATATAGATATTGCAATGGAAATATTGGCTTTGTGGAGGGACAGGAAAATACATGAACTTGACCAAATATTGAAGGCTGAACTTGCGCTTGACAACGGTTTGATTGCCCACAGTGAGACTATATCAAAACTGGATAGGACTGCTACTGATCTTGCCCGTGCTTATTACTATGCAGGTTTAAGCTACTACCATATCAAAGAGGACAGTCTTGCATTGGACAATCTGCGTGCGTGTCTTAAACTCAAATCTGATGATACAGACGCTCTTTTCTATGCTGGAGAAATCTTGGTAAAATTTAAAGCATACGATCAAGCCGTGGTGTATTTGGACAAGGCTGCACATCTGAATCCTGATGATCAATATGCGTGGTTCTATCTTGGTGTATGCTACACAAAATTGAAGGAATATGATAAGGCGATAGGTGTCTATGAGAAAATGCTTGGATCAAATCCTGAGCGTATTGATGTACTGACCAATCTTGCATATTTATACTCTGAGCTCGGTGCTTACGTTAAATCAAATGAATATCTTAGAAAGGCTGAACTGATTCAGAAAAAACCGCAATGAATATCAGGGTTTCTTGCATTCTAATGTGCATATTAATGGTTGCTTTCTGCACTGCCGATGGATTGTCACAGGATTCTCCAGATATTGTCTTGTTGGATGCCATGGGTGATTATTATAATGGTGAATATTCCAAGGCTATTAAGCTTTTAGAAGATGCGTTGGAGAATTATGAGGATGGGAACAGGCTTACCGCACACAAATTTTTGGCTTTTTGCTACATAGCAATCGGTGTCAACTTGCAAGCCTTGGTGCATTTCAAGAAAGTTCTAAGTATAGACTCAGACTTTGAATTGGATTCATTGGCAGTGACATCAGCGATCTATACGGTATTCAGAGAAGCAAAACGAGAAAGGGCCCAGGAAGGAGCATGCTGTTCATGTTTTATTCCTGGATATGGACAATTTATGAAGGGCGAAGATGTAAAGGGAAAAGTGATATGTGCCACCAGTGGAATAACACTGGTGGCAACACTCCTTTTATGGTTTAGGACTGACCATGAGCATACCGAATACCTGTCTCTGGGACCAGATGAAAGAGACAGAATCGAAGATGCGTATCAAAGCTATAATCGGTGGTACAGAATTTCGCTTGCTGGTACCACACTGTTTGCTGCAATGTACTTGTATAGTATATTTGATGCATTTCCGTTTGGCAGTTCCACGACGAAATCAAGTAGTGGCTCTGGTTTTGGATTCAATTTGCATGAAGATAGTGAAACCATCAAGATCGGTTTCAGGATCTCCTTATGACGACCAGGAGATTAGTTGTTGTAACAGCCGCTATTGCATTCATTCTGTTCTCCTGTATTAATGCGCCACGTGATAGTATCTATGATCCCAATAATCCCAATAGGGCGTATATTGTTGGTATTGTATGTGAACCAGACAGTTCGCCTGTAGATGGTGCAGTTATTACCTTGAGCATAGATGAGCAGATTATCAAAGCTGATACAACTGATGATACTGGAGGTTACGAGATAGAGGATATAATCCCTGATATCTACAAACTAACAGTGGAATCTCCCTTGTATTATGATGTATGGGAACAATATCCAGAAAGTCTGTGGGCAGAGACATATTTAGACAATTATGATATTTTTCTTGATACATATGTATTTGAAGATGATTCGATTGGCACTGTTATCCCTTATGCTTTTGGTGCTGCATATGGTAGTTGGTCTATTGTCGAGGATAATGGACAACCAGAAAAGCATTCGGTACCAAATGTCTATAAAGGAGAAGATAGTGACACCACCGAACCAGCAATATCGCTGTTGCAGCAAACAGATATCACTGCCTTCTATTTCGCTGCCAAGCTGAAAGTACTGAGCGCATCGGGTACAGACTGGCAGGTTGGGATTGTCTACCGGTTTCAAAACCCTATGAATTATTATCTCTTGAAGATTTATGCGGATTCAATCGTTGCATTAAAGGTTGTGGATGGAGCGGAGGTTCGTATTCAAGGTGTTGCTCAGATTTTTTCGACGGACATATGGTATTCACTCGCTGTTGAGTATGACAACACTCATATGACCATATACTTGAACAATGAGTGGTGTATCGGGGCAACTGACGGTTCTATCAAACAAGGGCAGCTTGGCTTATGGGTGTCAGATTCGAACACAGGGACGGCAGCATCTGTATTTTTTGACGATGTAACAGTTCAATTACGCTAATTTCTTGTAATTGAGATTCAGATTCTGGAACTTTCCGCTTTTTTATGATTTCAGGATGAAAAAGCACAGATAAAGTATTGACAATTATTCAAACAAGATATATAGTCTTAGGTCAGAGTGCGGTTATGTTCGTGTAGAATGGAGGCTATTCACACTGTAACTAATGTTTAAGTTGTTGTGTTTCAGCACATGTGGCACACATTGGCTAAAAACTAACTTACACTCATAGGGTTGTGCACCAGCCAAAAAGGGGTATAATGAGATACCCCGAGGAAAAAACGTGGAGAACACAACTTTGTGAGAAATCAAGGGGATCGCAGTTATTCACCACCGACCCCCCTATTTTTTATATTGGCAACCTTGTGCCAAATCTGTGCCATTTTATTACCAAAACATATGGTAACAGACAGAATTCCCAGTAATAAGCAGAATTACGCAAGTGCTTGTCTTTGTTTCTTTTGGGAGCTTTTGAAGAAATCTAAAAACCTTTGGATGTAATTCAACTTCAAACATTTTTAGGGCTTAGCTTGTCAATTGAGATGTATGAAGATATCGGCGTTTTTCTTGCTTCTACAAGTTGCCTTCTGGCTCTTTTGGTTAACTTGCCTTCTTCGACTAAAATATGTTTAATCAATTCTATTTCTTGCTTCAAGAAAGTAATTTCCCTATGGATCTGTTGTAAAGTTGCCATATTTTATGAAAACAGACATTATTTATAAATCTATTCTTTTAAAACTCGTGTGTACAAAACAGTGACATATGTAATGAACCTACACGTGATGTTTAACGTTTTTATGTGCAAAGATTAAAAAGAGAAACCAGCCTTAACATAATTCTTTTATCTGAAAAACTTTTTGAGAATCTTGCCGCATTTCTTCTCGTTCTTTCCAAATCGACGCCCTCTTGATAAACTGATTTTTTTCTCCTATAATATAGAAGAGGTACAGGTGTCATGATTCTCTTAATGGAGCCAGATAAAGCCATAAACAAAAAACTGACATCACAGTATTTAATCCATAAGACAATCGATGTGTTATTGATGCCCGAACTATCATCTGGATTAGTATAGAGTATTCTCGCCTGCAATTCACTTCCTAAGTCCAGTTCACCACCATTTCCAGTTATCAGACCACTTTCCACAAGATTGAAGTAGAAGTTTGAATTCGGTTCATTCAAAGCTTTGTTGTAAAAATCGTTATAAGCATTGGTCGTGTAATGATAACCAGGGTCCAGAGTATTATTTACCTGATATGTATCGTAAATTTCTGGCATGCCGCCGACATGATCCTCATGTGAGTGGGTTGCTATGACGTAATCGATAGTATACCCATCCTCCATGCCCTGGTTTCTGAGATAAGGAATAACATATTCACTGCCGCGACCTTTCTTTCCAGCATCTATTAGAATCCTGTAACCTTCACATTCACCATTTCCTTCTATAGTATCATTCGGTGTTAAAATAAAGATGCAATCGCCGTGTCCCACGTCAATGAAATGCACTCTCAGATCAAGATCATGTCTTTCTAATATACTATCTTCGCCGTTGCAGACGATGAGGAAAAAAGCGACGATAAGTAAGATGTATGATTTCTTCATTATTCCTCCCTCTCTACATATATCCTTTATCCTTCAATTAACAGAAATTACTAAAACAAAAGAAGCTATATCCACGTTCCATTTGTTCCACATGCGCTAAGATAGAACACACAGAATTCTATTACAGAAAGATATTCGAAGTCACACCTCCTTAACCTACCAGAAACATGTGCCAGAAATTGCATGAAGAAACCGAACAAGGATGATGTTTCTGTTTCTAATCATTGTTGACCCGGTATTTCCTCATATAGTACTTCATGTAGTGTCTTCTCTTCTCACGGTTTCTCTTGCACCACTGTCTTTGATACTCTCTATACTTCTTTCTATTTGTGACACGCCAATCTGAAAAGTATCTTGGATGTTTTTCTATCCACAATTTGTAGTATTCTGAATGCCGCCCCAGCCATCCCTCACGTTGTTGCTGATACTCTTCACCTGTACGATATCTTTTAAGATATATCTTTCGTCGCAATATCTGCTCATCAGGAACTATAAGTCCTTTCTTACGCATATCTCATCTCTCCCCTCAATTACAAGTCTGTCTTATACTCTAAATCGAATTTCTATTTATCCTCCTCTTTTTTCTACAATCAAACATTTCAAACTAATTACAAAAAAACAAAAGAAGATACCTATACCTGTCAGAGGTCATGACCTCTGCAGACACACATACCTTCTCATACCTTCTCATATAATTATAAGACTAAAACGACGTTTGTCAAGGGTAAAGTACAATGGAGTAGCGTAAACAATAAAAAAAACTATCTATTGACGGTTGACTTACTGAAGATAAACTTGTGTACGATTGTAATGAAAATAGCAAAATTCGCTATTACTGAAAAGCTTGTGGATTCGGTCCTGACCCCGCCTCCATCTTAGAATGGGGCAAGAGGAAAAGTGGGTCATAGCAAGTGGAGTAACCATCAATAAGGGGATCGAGATCTGGATGGTTATGTTGATTTATTTAATCATTATATCACAAAGGAGGTTATCATGATTAATGCTAAAAACTGGGGTGGTGCCAGTGGCATTAATGAGACATGGAAATGTGGTTGTGCCTGCGTATGTAACTGTATTTGCGGTTGTGGCATTGGGGATGATCTTGATGACTGCATCGCTGAGGCCTACCAGAATGACATTAATTCTGTAGCCAATGGTACGGCGTACGACGTAAGAATATCAATTCCATAATAGTATAACGTGAGCTTGGAGGCTGCGGCTTCCAAGCTCACTAGCTCACTAAATTAAGGAGGTTTAATAAACGATTCTCCATTTATACATAGATTTAAGAGTCTTTCTGGCAAATATTACATCTATGATGTTGGTACAAGCCGCGTTGTCTGTGTATCGAAAATCATTTATGATATCATAGATGATTTTGGGCTATTGTCACAATTTGATATAATATCAAAGTACATTAGTAAATATAATAGACAGCATATTATTAAGGCATTTGAAGAGATTAAACTACATAAATCCAAAAGATTATTTTCCCCACCAAGACTTAGAAAAATGCATCGTCCATCATTGGATGAAGAAACTAAATTAAAATTATCCTCGCAGATAGGCCATTTGTGCCTGAATATCACAGACTCATGTAATTTACGATGTAAATATTGTGCGTTCAGTGGTACATACTATTTCGAAAGATTACACTCAAGCAAGTCGATGAGTAACAAATTGATAAAAAAGACAGTAAATTATTATCTACGCCACGCTAGGGAGGCAGAAAATAAAGTAATTTCCATATACGGTGGCGAACCATTGACAGTATTCCAAAAAATTGTGTATTTAAGTGATGTTCTTTCGAACTCCAATCCAAATAGTGACTGCACAATCAGAATTGATACCAATGGTGTATTGCTCAGTGATCCACATATCACCAACTATGTAATCAAAAATAATATCGATTTACAAATCAGTCTTGATGGTCCTAAAAGCACACAAGACAGATATCGTGTTGACAAAAATAACAAACCAACTTATGATAAGATAATATCGAACCTGTCCAATATCAAAAAAATAAACAGGCAATATTATGATGAACATGTTTCATTTTCTATTACACTTGCTCCGGATTATAATTTGTATGAAATCAACAATTTTTTTGAAACAAATAAACTCGTTAAAGGACATCATATGCTGTGCTCCAGTGTTAGAAGACACGATACTAATTTCTTTGACAGATATACGCCAGATATTTATGAAAAAAAGCAAAAACAAATGCAAACATTGAAAGGAAACTACATTAATGCGCGAATAGCAGGAAAGGAGCCAACTGCATTTGAGAAAGCACTATTCGAAAAAAGTATAGTTTTACTACATGCAAGAAAACTAGACGAACCGTATGATAGTATTTCAATGAATGGATGCTGTTTTCCAGGACTGAGAAAAATTTACGTTAATACAAATGGCAATATTCATCCATGTGAAAAAGTTGGTAATGCATACAATATCGGAAGTCTTGACAAGGGATTAGAGCTGAATAAAATAGCAGATATGCTAAAACAATACGTGAGTGCATCTGAAACTCACTGTATAAAATGCTGGGGTGCAAAGATATGCGGAATATGTTTTTCCCATGCTGTCAAAAATCATAAATTTGACTTTGAACGAAAAAAAGAGAATTGTCATATGATACTTTCCGCATCGCACAACGAGTTGGTAACTTATGCAACAATATTAGAAAGTAATCCCCAAGCTTTTGATTTTGTTAAAAACATGACTTTCAAATAAATGAAAGAATATATTAAATTGTATCTTCGGTTTATAGCAATGAGTAGACCATGGTGGAAAAATGGCATTGGTGCAATTATTATTAGCCTTTCCGTTGTTATTTTTCAACTGCCGCTGCCATTGATCAGCAGATATGCAATTGACAATATTTTTCCCCAAAAAGACATCTCAGCATTAAACTTAATTGCCTTAGGATTCTTATTCCTCACACTATCTAGTGCCGTAGGCAACTATCTAAGTAGTATGCTGCTTTTCTTGGTCAGGTCTAAGCTAACAATTTTTATTCAACATGAATTATTTCAACATATAGAACACCTAAGCATGACTTTTCATGAAAATACAAAGGTTGGATATTTAGCAGCCAGATTAAGTAGTGATGTTAGTCGTTTGCGGGGCTTGATGACTGATACATTACTTGGTTTTGTACGCAATTTATTGATTTTCATTGGCGGAGTCACAGCATTGTTCTTTTTAAATTGGAAATTAGCCTTTTTAGCAATGATTATACTACCTTTTTTTGGGTATTCAATATATTTTTTTTCAAGCAAAATTCGATGGCTGGCAACTGATCTACAGGAAAAGACAGCTCAAGTTTTCAGTATCTTCAACGAAACTCTATATTCCATCACCACAGTAAAAACATTTTGCATTGAAGATATACAAGCAAATAAAGCACTTGATAGGCTAAATTCTGCATTTAATGCTAACCTTAATCTTACAAAAACTTCCCGGCTTTCTGGTATGACGACATCTATATTGGGTTCCTTGGGTCCATTACTTATCCTTTGGTTTGGTGGAAGAGAAATAATGGCGGGTCATTTGACTCTTGGTGGTTTTGTTGCTTTTACTGGTTATCTGGGATACCTATATAGTCCAGTTCAATCACTGGTCAATTTAAATATGTCTTTACAAACTTCGCTTGCATCGCTGAAAAGAGTGTTTAATATATTCGATACTCCCAAAGAATCTAATAAGATAGTGAACAGCGAAGATAGCTATAATATAAGAGGGAAAATCGAATTTTCAGATGTCACGTTTTCATATAATGAAAATGAACCTGTATTGAAACATATATCATTTCTCATTAATCCAGGCGAAAGAATCGCTATTGTTGGTAGATCAGGTGCGGGGAAAAGTACAATAGCAAGGTTGCTGATCAATTTTTACAAACCACAATCAGGAAATATTTTTATCGATAGCATAAACCTGAACGCAATCTCAACGGATTTCTTAAGAAAAAATATAGGAATTGTGTTACAAAACGCAACCATTTTATCGGGAACCATTTATGATAATGTAAAGGTTGGAAACATCGATGCAACCCATGATGAAGTAATTAATGCATTAAAGATTGCAAATCTTTATGACTTTGTACTTTCTTTACCTAATGGACTTAAGACGGAAGTTAGCGAAAGAGGTACGCGGTTGTCTGGCGGTGAAAGACAGAGACTGGCAATTGCCAGAGTTATTTTAAAAAATCCTAAAATACTAATCTTTGACGAAGCAACTTCAGAGGTAGATTCTGAATCTGAGATACTCATTCATGAAGCAATGGTGCATTTCTTAAAGAATAAAACATCTATTTTCATTGCTCATAGATTATTCAGTTTAATGCATGCTGATCGCATAATTTTTATTGAAAATGGTATTATCAAAGGATTTGGCGATCATAATAAATTGTATAATAGTGTAATGTCATATAAAAAACTCTATGATGAGCAATTTAGGGTTGCATAGTATAACTATATTATGCACTATTGTTTTGTCCTTAAATCCACTTTTTGGACAAGATTTCTTTTCTCCAGAAATATATGCAAATCGGATATCACAACCCATCTATGTAGATGGTTCCTTGGATGATGAAGCTTGGAATGAAGCAAGCACTATCTCAGATGATTTTCATGACTACTGGATTGAATATGGAATCGTTGCGCCTGTAAAAACAACTATACTGGTTGGTTATGATGATGAGAATCTCTATTTTGGATTTATATGTCATGAAAAAGAAATGGATAAAGTACGTTCATTGATTCCAGCATCCATTGAGAACTATGAAATTGTTGACGATGACCAGATAAGGATTCATCTCAATACCGATATTGAGAAGACCGAATCCTATGCTTTTTGGGTAAATCCTGATGGATTCCAGGTGTGTTTTTATAACGTGGAAGAGAAACCAGGATTGTGGGGTTATGCTGAAATTATTGATCTTATCTGGTATGCAGCAGCAAAGAAACTGGATTCATGTTGGACTGTGGAGGTCAAGATACCTTTTCAGAGTCTTAGGTTTCCTTCAAATAAGATAGAGTATTGGAGAATAAATTTCACACGTAAATACCCACGGGAATATATGAACTTTTACAATTGGGCTCCTTTGGTCAAAGGCTATTCAGCTTATACTTTTTACGGGAAATTGCATATAAATGACAAGATCGTACAGCCAAAGAAAGTGGAGTTATTGCCTTACGTAACTGGTGGTGTTTATATTGATACAACCGGTTACTCAAACAAAGATTTTACAGGCAGAGCCGGCATAAGTGGAAAATATTATTTTGACTACAACAATATCATTGATTGGACTATTATCCCCGATTTTTCGCAGATTGAATCCGATGCGCCACAAATTGATTTGAATACGACCTTTGCTTTTTACTATCCGGAAAAACGCCCTTTTTTTCTGGAACGCAAAGCCTTTTTTGAGACACCAATTTCGGTATTTTACAGCAGGGCTTTGAATGATCTATTATGCGGACTAAAATATACAGGCAGCATGAAGTCCTTTAGTATTGGGTATGTAGGAGCTTATGATCGAAATACGCCATGGATTGTGCCATTTGCTGAACGGAGTGCAGTTATTGGAAGTGATAAAAAAAGTTTTTCCAATATCATACGAATAAAAAAAAGGTTATCGCCCGATTCTCATTTTGGCATAATATCAGTTAATCGTAATTTGTTTAATGGAGGTCATAATCACGTCGCAGGTCTGGATGGCAATGTAGTATTCTTAACAAGTAATGCAATAAGTTTTCAGGGACTGGTTTCTTTGACAAAGGAACCTGATGATACAACTTTACTTGGCAATATTTATGATCGTTATTTTGAGAACCATACGGGCGCTTTTGATGGCGAGCAATTTGGTGGTTCTGCCTTTGTGCTCCAAGCGTCTCACAAGAGCAAAATTCTGCACTTGAATGCATATTATAAAGGATTATCGTCAGATTTTCGTTCTGATAATGGATTCATTTATTATAACGACTGTGAGGAACGTTATATTAGCATGGGGTTAACTGCGCCATTACGGAGATATCTTATCGAATCAATAATTCTTAGTTTAGAGGCTGGAGAAAAAAGGCGATATTTTGGTGAACATATCGGCTTTGAACGTTCCGCGGCTATATCTATTAACCTCAAAAATCAAATAGCCACTCAGTTTTCCTATTCTTTAAATGACCGGATCTATGAGATGGTTGATTTTCATAATATTTGGACAGGTGCAGTAAGTTTGTCTATAACTTCAATAAAGAACATCAATTTAGGTATGTCAATTAATTATGGGCGTCAAGTTAGTTTTCTTGCTGATCCTTATGTTCTTGGTTACAAGTTTGCACCATTTGTCTGGAGCAGATTCTATTATGGCAGATTATCACTGAAATGTACCTATCATCAATATATATTATGGATAAGTGATTATAATAATCAGGAATTAAATACATCAGCAATAGATTTAACATGCGCTTTCCGTTTTGCTAAAAACATATATATGCGAACCTTACTGCAGTACAATTCTACATCAAATACATGCTGCTTTTATCCATTGTTCTCTTATGAAGCTACACCTTTCACAACATTCTATCTGGGAGTGAATCAGACCCTTGAAAACAGCAATGATCTAAAAGACTTGCAAAACTATAAAAATATAAGTACGAAGATCTTCCTGAAATTACAACATGAATTTAGACCTTGATATTTTGCGTCCACATTGCTGGTGCAAAACTAACATAGCTATATTGGCAAAATTACTATCACTATTGATTGTTCAAAGTTTCATTTATGCGCAAATTTATAAGGCACCTGAAATAAGGCCGGCAAGATTTCACGAAAGCATTACAATAAATGGCATTTTTGATGAAACCTCCTGGCAATCTGCAACAGTGATCGACAGTTTTTATGAAATTAATCCTGGCAATATGTGTAATCCTTCGGTAAGAACACTAGTATTATTAGGCTATGATAACAAGATGTTATACGTTGGCTTTACCTGCTATGAAGATACTATTTCCAAAATAAAGGCTACAACAATTAAAAATAATAGAACCGAAAGAATTCTTGGCGGCACAAATGATCTTGTTAAAATCTACATAAAACCTCGTATTAATATTAATGAAAGTTATATTCTTTATGTTAATCCTCTTGGTATCCAATACACACACTACTACAAGAAAGAGTGGCTTGAAGTGTATAAAATTAAATTAGGTTGGCACGCTGCGGTAAACATCACTGATTCATGCTGGACTGTGGAAATTGCGATTCCTTTCAAAAATTTGCATTTATATAAATCGATTCATCAAGAGTGGCAAATCGATTTCTGGCGTATTCGTCCGCGTGAGTTCTTGTATAAGTATAGTTGTTCACCTCATCCCAATGGTGAATTTTCCATATATAGCTTCATGGGTCATATGACTATTGACGAAAAAATATATAGTTCTAAGTTATTTGGCTCCTCTTGCCTATGGTAAAAACTGATATTGATATCATAAAATTATAGATATGATTGGTCAAATCATAGAGGACTGTAATATAATACGTGGCTGCATCAAAAGATAATATTATGACAATGCTATTCATTCAATCCCGGCTCATGATAATTGTGGTTCTCTGTATGGCGGTTGCAGGATGCCCGGGACGTCATACCTCGTCAGGAAATCCATCGTGGACACAACTCTACCCGTTGAGCACCAAAGAACTTGCGGAACAGGAATATGCCATTGGTTTCGAATTTATGCTGGAAAACCGATATGACAACGCTATCCGTCATTTTGAAGAAGCAGTAAGATTAGACAGCGCACAACTTAAATCCTATTGGGCTCTGGCGACCATCTATACTGAGCTGAATGATAATGAAAAAGCACTGTCATTATATAAGCAGTTGTGTAATTCAAATCCATCAAACCCACAGATCTATGTAGCATTAGGCGCTTATTATGCTCAAATCGAGGATTATAATGCAGCAGTAAATACTTATAAGAAGGGATTGACCATTGATTCTACAGACCTAGATTTATTGAATGGTTTAGCTTTGATGCATGCCTGCCTCCGGAATTTTGAGCAGTCATTGGTCATATTTGGCAAAGTACTTGCACATGATTCGACCAACGTAATTGCTTTAAGAAACGCCGGGCGCATTAACTATGTTCGGCATCAGCCTGAAAAGGCACTTCAATACTATAAACGGCTTCTTATTAATCCATTGGGAGTTTCAAGCATTGTGGTGAGTGAATATGCTGACGTTCTAATAGCTTTGCGATGCTATGAGGAAGCATTAATGATATATGATTCCTTGCTGGTTTTCGAACCAGAAAATGTAAATCTTCTCATTATATCTGGATTGACCTTGCAAAAGCAAAAACAATATACAGAAGCTGTTAAAAGATTTGAAATTGCGAATCAATTTGAACCTGAGAATACGCAACCTTTGTTATATATAGCAGAAATTGATCTTGAACAAGGGAATTTAATAAACGCAAAAGGTCGCCTTGATCGTGTAGTAGATATTGATCCAGACAATACAAAAGCTCATATGATGCTCGGTGATTTGTATTTTAATTGGGCAAAAGCGGCAGAAGGTGAATGGTATCAGAATCGTGTAAAGGAAAACTGTAGCACATTGTTCAAAGCGTTGGATAACCTAATGCAGGCAATTCAATATTATCAAAAAGCACGTAACGAGGAAAATCTACGCAAATATTCTAATAATCAAATTGAGCGCTGTCAGGCAATTAAGCGCGCGCTTGAAGAAGACAAGTGGTTTTACTGTAAATAATGTGACTTAGCAAATATCATAGAAATGAAGAAATGGATTTATTTCGGAAGTTTGCTCTATACAAACTCACTTTGCATTATTCTTCTACTACACAATTTATGGATTTGAACTATCTAAAATTTAAAGGAGATGAAATGATATGTGATTACATACATAAATTACTATATACCTTTGGTAGTAGTTATGTAGCTAAACATAAAAGTAAATATATCGCGAAACATATGAAAACTTGTGGCTTCTGCAAAAAAGAACTAAACAATATGCAAAAACTACAGAGGCTATTGGACTCGGTGGAGACCACGTGCGCACCCTTGAATTTTAGCATCCGAGTAATTGAGATTATTTGTGGAATAAAACAATAAGATTTCGGATTTCTTTCTGACATATTTTAAATAGTCTAATAGCAATATATTTAACAATTCTTCCTTTATGGATCCTTGAGCATTCTATTCCTTATATAATTCTCTTATTCCCTAATTTGCTTATTCATTTGAGACGAAAGCCATTTATTAATGGAAGTCAGAATCAGGGTGTGTACTTATGGATTTCAAGAACAACGAAATATGTGAGAAAAAAATACTAGAGATAGTCATGGCATGTTCGATTTTTTACAATTTTAGCCCACTTAAAACCCATTGCGAGAAAGTAACACAGGCAAGAAATTATTTATTCACTTTTTGTGAACATATGCTGGAGTATGACCAAATGCACCCAAAAGACTATACCTGTTAAGTATTCAAGTGGTCACTAAATAGGGATTCAACTTAACAACTATTAAATAAGAGATGAGAAATTACCCAACATTAATGAAGAAAAGCTACAACATATTTGAAGCCGATTCAAATGGCAAAAACATATTCCACACTTGGGACATGACATATTGGTTTATCTATGAAGCTAATTTTGAAGATGCATTTTTCGATCTTGTACAACTCAATGGAGTAAATGCCAAGGTAAGTGCCTTTTTTTGAGGGATATTGCAGCTGCCCTATATGATTTAGATCACCCATGTAAGTATCCACAAAACATTGATGAAACTCAGATGATGTATGTTCAGTCAATAGATATTTGGCTAAGGAAAATTATTACGACTTTAAAAAATCATAAACCGTGTAGAAAAATCTTCAAAACACAGCAGATTCATTCGCTACTTAAGTGAAAATAAGAGAAACTTGGATAAAATATTCTGTTCCAGCACACGTGGATTTGGTTGAAATTTAATAGACACTTTTGGAATTACGTTCCATAAGTAGTGGGGACGGTGCATGACAATATGACTTTATTATCTTTAACTATACTGTTTTGTTCATTCTGGCTCTAGCGCGGTTATCAAAAAATATCTTCTCGCCATGCATGCCTCTATTCATTACATGGTGATATAATCCATCATACTTTAGACGCACTCTTCGCATGAAATCTCCTTGGTTCAACAATCACCGAAAATGTCATATTGTCATGCACCGTCCCCGATTGGTTAAGTATTCAGTTGGAGGCGGCGGGGTAGGGTCTGGTAAACCCGTGTACGTGTACACATCAGAAGAGGATTGGGAAGAGACTGAAACTAGCGGATCTTGGTATAATTATAGCTTTTACTCTGGTACATATTTCGAAAAGGTTATGTGTATCTTCAATGAGGATAACCAGTGGTATCAAGGAACGACAATGATACAGCAAACGCTCTATAGAGACAAACGGTATGACATCACGGTAAGCGAAGTACAAGATCCTGGTAAGAAGTGATCCTGAATCTGTTTAGTATAGGCTAAAATGGGCCGGGTAGAAAACCCTGCCCGGCCCTCAGAAAATGAAGCTATTAACACTAATCGTATTTCCTGTCGTTATTATAAATTGTTCTCAAAACACAATGGTGTCTTCATCTTATATTTCAGGAATGTATTATGATGTTGAAAAAGTTGATACCTTAATATACTGCACAACCGGACGCGGACTCGAAATATTTTCCTTCAAGAAAGGACAGTTAAAACTTGTTTCCAGATATGCGACTGATGGTGTGGCAAGAGCATGTGACATCAGCGATCAATATGCAATTATTGCCGATGATTATAAAGGCATTTGTATTCTTGATATTTCTAATCCTGAGAATCCCAAGAAAATCGGTTCTTACAACAGCGGTGGGCAAGCCAGGGATGTTTTGGTGCAGGGAGAATATCTGTATTTGGCTGATTATGACAAGGGCCTTCTTATTTTTGATATTTCTAAAGTTACGTCACCTAAGTTTATAGGGGCATATGAGGATATAGCTGGTGCCTGCTGGATCAGGATAAAAGACACACTTGCCTATGTCGGCGACCTTGGTGCCCCCTTTAAGATCATAAATATTGCCAATCCAACAAAACCACAGATAGTTAATGAATTTCCTGAAGGTTCTTTTGATTATGGTGATGACATCTGCATTGATGATACATTAGCGTATGTCAACTGTCGTATACAGACAAGTGATGCTATCTTCACCTTCGCAGTTATAAACATAAAGAATCCTGCACATCCTCGATTTGTGTCAGGGATAACCTTGCCGTCGACACGTCAAGGTTTGATAAAAAGAGGAAATTTTATATACACTAATACATTTAATGAAGGCGTTTTTATCATCGACGTCACATTGCCTTCTGCTCCGATAATTTCTGGACAGTACAAGATTAGTAATTATTCAGGTAACAGAATAGAAATTGATGATAATTTGTTAATTGTACCCCATTTCGTCGATGGATTTTCCATCGCACAGATAAATGATCCCAAGAAACCCAAGACAATTTATCATAAACAAAATATACGGTGGGAGTTTTTGACCATTGATGATAACCTCGGCTATTTGTATCTCTTGGGAAATGTAGAAGATATGGATTTGGTCAGAAGTTGTTATCTGAAAATTTTTGACATCAATGATCCCGAGAAATTAAGATTTTGTGCTGAATTAGCATTTTCAGGTCGTGGTTCATTGTCTGATGGTTCATATGATTATCCCTATCTGCTGATGACGAACCAGCGGGGACATCCAAAATGCGATACTCTATATACAGAGATAGTGGACCTTCGTAATCCATATAAACCGCGAGTAGTGAAGTCGATTAAAGGAGGGGGTATTATTGAATTCCATTCTCCCAACATATATGCACTTGATTGCAAAAATGTAAGAAAAGGAAATATAAATGATCCGCACATTTGGACCGGTAATATAAGTTTGCCTGAGCGAGGAAATGATTTTGCAGTGAGAGATACATTTGTATATATCATTACAAAGGATTCGTTAATCACAATGAATGTTAATTCTGGCGATCAGACAGGCAGCTGTTCCCATAATAGGTCTCTGGCCACCAATATCTCATTAGATTATCCCTATCTTGCGGCAACTTATACGCTTTGTGACAGTCGGCATACCTATGGTTTCTTATTATTCGACGTCACTGATATCAAAAGACCCGCATTGGTTGTGGATACAGTTATATATGGTGATACTATTTCACACAACGTCCGTTCATTAATTAGAATAATGTACTCAATGAGTTGTGAATTGAGGGATAGCTTATTATATTTTGGCAGAGGGATTTATGGCTTTGATGTATGGCAGATAGGGAAGCAGAATACTTTAGTAAAACTCTTTACTGTAGATACGCCCTATATCGCCACTCATTGTTTTCCTCATGGTAATGGGAATCTTCGCGTGTACAAGGATCATGTGTTTCTCATCGATTATATTGTGGGTCTTGAAATATATAAGGTGGGTAACCTATTGAGTAAAAAGGGGTATTGACAAATCTTCAGTCACTAATATAATATCTTAGGTAGGAAGTCTTTCCGGATTATATAAATCATCGTAAAGAGGGAGGTACTATGATGTTTATCCTCATGATTGTAGTTATAAGCAATAACGCTTACCTAACAATACCGGCACCTGGTAATTACGGTCATTTATGGTTTCGTGAAAAAAATGAATCGTATCTCTTATTCAGGAATTCCTATGAGGTATTCAACCCGCAACGAAGTCTATTTAGCAGCGCGCCACATTCATCGCTGTTGCCCCGTGATTCTGTACAGACCATCTGGTTGCCAGTTGCTGGCGGTGGTGTGGTATACCCCTACGAATTCATCTATAATTCGGTTAATGAAAAAATGTACATTAACGGTGCGTGGAATATCGCGGTCTGTGATGGACAATCAGGCGAATTACTGTCTGTTATCCGTACCAGCAGAACGCGGCGAGAGCCTGCGTATAGCAGGACAAGCAATAAGCTGTATTATGCTGATTGTTTTGAAAAGAAGATCGATGTCATTGACGGTCAAACCCAGCAGGTAATTACAACCATTCAACTCGCCGATACTGCTACTGCCTTGGTCTGGAATAGCTTTGCCAATGAGATGTATTGTACCCAGCATGTGCCTGGCCAGGGAGGTCGCATTGAGGTAATAGACTGTGTGGGTGATTCTTTTATCACCAGCATCACTACAGGCGGCTATCCTAAAAATCTATTCTGCAATCCACAGGTCAATAAAATCTACTGCGCAAACTGGGGGATTTTGGATATCATTGATGGCAATAACCATACTGTTATTAAACAGGCACAAATCACTCCAGCAGGTTATTATTTTTTCACATATAACACAGTAAACAATAAACTCTATTGCTTTGATGATCAAACTGACACGCTCATAATCATTGATGGTATTGGTGATACCCTCATTACCGAACTGCTGCTCGGTTCATGGCCAGATTGTGCAGCGTATAGCCCGGTGGAAAACCGTGTTTACTTTGGCTGTGCATTGAGTAAAAACGTCTATGTTCTGGATGGGGATACTGATGAAATAATCGATATATTGTATTTTAATGCCGCAGTCTGGGCAATGGCATACGATTCTACAGACAACAGGCTTTTTGTTGTAACCCAAGCAAATTCTGATGAGGATTTCTACGCAGATATGATCGTACTTGATGGCACAACAAACGCAATTATCGATACCCTGGAGACCGGGATTTGCCCATTGAATTCTATGGTATGGGAAGGGAACCATAATCAGGTCTGGGTAGGTAATTATGGTTTTATTAACATTCCGGGTTATACGATTGATGGTTATTCAGCGGATAGTTTAGCACACCGATTCAAAACACCGGTAGGTTTTACTCCTTTTGCAGTAGTCCTGAATCCAGCAACTGACAAATACTATTGTGCGGGTCGCTCAGATAACTTCATCGTGATTTTTGACATCAATAATCCTGACACCTGCGTGTTAAAGGAAACAGGAGAATGCACCTGGGATATCCTGCTAAATCCATCGGAAAATAAGATTTACTGCGCAAATAGAACAGACAGAGATGTTGCTATCTTAGACGGTGCGACTGACTCGATAATCGCGCGCGTACCCATTGGCACTGATGTATTGGCACTTGGATTCAATCGCACCGACAATAAAATCTATGTATCGAGTGCATTTTACCCAGATGACAGTTATCTCACGGTAATCGATGGTCAAACCAATGCTGTTCTTGATACTATTTCGGTCGCTATGTACCCAATGACGATTCTATGGAATGCAATTGACAATAAGCTCTATATAGCCAGTTATATTGTGGAAAGTACCATTACGATATTAGATGCACATGCCGATACAATACTTACCACAATTTCTCCGGGTGGTGATCCTTGGTCACTCGTCCACAATACATTAAATGATAAGATATACTGTTCTTTGGGTAAGTCTGTGAGCAGTGATATCGTGGTAATTGATGGTGTGACTGACGAGGTCATTACCACTATCAACAATGCTCCGGCATTTGCCCTTACCTATAACCCGGTCAACAATAAGATCTACAGTGGTGGACGTCGTCGTATTAGTATAATAGATGGTTCAACAGACGCAATAATCGATACAATTGGACTGCCCGCAGGCAATACATACTTACATTCATTGCTTTATAACCCAAACACAAATACGATTTTTTGCGCGTATTCTGACTGGGATTATCATCCACCCCAGGAGGCGGTAATGGTAATCGATGGCACCTCTGATGAGATCCTGGCGAATTTTATAATTGAGTCGCAGGTGTGGGCTTATGGCGGCGGTGAACCACCGCGATATGCATTAGTGCTTGATTCTCTCAATAACAATGTGTATTTGAATCATTATTTTTCAAGCAAGATATCAGTGCTTGATGGTACAACCGGCATTAGTGAACGTACTGTGGCTTCACCCCGTTCGATTTTCCTTCAAATTTATCCAAATCCTGCAGTGCACCGTGTCAATATCGAATTCTCGTTACCAGGTGCACAGAATGCCAAAATGGCAATTTATGATGTCACGGGCAGAATGATTAAGTACTTTGACATTATGAATAAAAAATCTCACCGATTCATCTGGGATGGATGTGATAATTCAGGCAACAGGTTACCTAGTGGTATCTATTTTGTAAAACTTGAATCTGAAGAGTATAAAGAAACAAAAAAAATTATACTACTAAAATAATTCTAACGTATAAACGACAAATTCCCGGGAATAACGGGGGCAAATTTTTATACTTGACATTGACAATATTGATAGGATGTTCCTAAATTTCCTCTTTATCAATTATAGGTATTCTATTATTTCTGTCAATTAATTCCTGAACCGCTCTAATGTCAGCTCCAGCCATCACTAATTTCGAAGCAAATGTGTGGCGCAGGTCGTGAAATCTGAAATTCCCAATCCCAGCACGCTTTAATGCCCCTTTGAATGGACTTTTGATATCACTGTATGGACTGCTGTCTTCATGGGAAAATACATATTGGGGGTTCATTTGCTGACCCAATGAACTAAGTTCATTATATAGCATAGCATTTATCGGTAGTATTCTTGTTTCATTATTCTTCGTTTGTCTAATAGTAATAATCTGATTTCTCATATCAATATCCTGTTATGTTTCAGCACATGTGGCACACATTGGTTAAAAACTAACTTACACTCATAGGATTGTGTTCAAGCAAAAAAGAAACCCTTTTTTAGAATTTTATTCCTTGACACCTTATCAGGTTTATTTATACTTATTATAGTATGAGAAGATAGAGTAACTATACTATCCACTTGCTCTTAAAAGCTGTTTGGTTGGGAGAATGGATAAACTATTATATTATTGCTGTTGGCATAACTTTACTCTCTCAGTATTTAGTCTGGCCTATGAAAAAGTATATTTTAGCTGATCTATATGATTTAAATAATAAATGACTTAATGAAAATGAGCAGAAAAGATAAAACAAAAGAAGAGCTGGTAAAAGAAATAGAAAATTTACGCAACCGAGTTGCTAAATTAGAAAAATCCAAAATCAAACTCAAGCACACGCAGGAAAAAGAAAGAGAGTACTTTGAAAGTATTACATTCCTTACCGAGACCGCCATGAAGTTTGTTGAATTTCCATCAAATAAAGATATATATCGCTTCATAGGAGAATGTCTGAAGAGACTTGTCCCTTATTCTATGGTCTTCATCAATTCGTATAACCAGGCTACCAGTATCATATGCACTCGCTTAGCACTGGGAATAGGTGCGGTGAGCGAGAAAACCCTAAAGCTTCTTGGCAGACATCCTGTAGGAATGACATTCAAAATAAGTAAAGAAGCATTGCTTGGTCTTACAAGCAACAAGTTAAATAAGGTGCCCGGCGGATTATCTGCTCTTGGTCTCGGGGGAAATACCAAAATCCATCTGCGCTGCGCTTGAGAAGATCTATCACATAAAGCACATCTATTCCATAGGTTTTACGTGGCAAAAACAATTATACGGCAATGCCACGTTTATTATGCGCGAAGAAAAGAAAATTAAAAATCAAAGAGTGATTGAGGCGTTCATAAAACAGGCTTCGAAAAAGGTGGCAGGTCTTGACATTCTACACGATGTTATCTTAAGAGTTTTTTCTGCAGCGTTCGAATGATTTTCTTAGTGCGTGTATTCGACAACCCGTGCTTCTTGAACCGCCATAAACGCTGTGCAACAGTAAACTTTCT
>JAUWLY010000135.1 GCA_030613445.1 Candidatus Stahliibacteriota bacterium
GTCAGAAAAAACCGTTTGATAACAAGCAGGTCAGGCAAGCTCTCGCACATGCTATTAACACAAGCCAATTAGTGAACATGTTTTTCAAAGGTTCTGTAATAAGGGCAAAAGGGGTTTTTCCACCTTCAATGGAAGTCTTTAATCACCGTTTGGAAGGTTACAAATTTGATCCGGCGACAAGCAAAAGGTTGCTGAGCGAAGCCGGCTTTCCCAATGGTTTGCCCAGTATATATGCGCTCGATACAAGTGACACACCAGCCGCAATAAAACAGGCGGAGTTCATCAAAACGAGCCTTATGGCAATTGGGGTACGCATCGATATAAACCCTATGCCATGGCAAAATTTGATTGAACGTACTTATGCCTGCGAATCCACACTTTCTTTTCGGGGTTGGGTTAGCGATAATGGTGATCCTGATAACTTTGTGTATCCTCTGTTCCACTCGGCATCACGTGGCAGACCAGGTAACACATTTTTCTTTTCTTCCTCTGAAATTGACCATGATATTGATCAAGCACGAAAAATACGCAACTTGAACCAAAGAATTAGTTTGTACCGACAGATTGAGAAAAAGATACTGGATGAAGCACCCGGTGTCTTTTTCTTCCATCGACTTCGAAGTCTCGCGGTACAACCGGATATTTTAGGAATTAAACCACATCCCCTGGGGTTGGTGAGGACAAAATATGTTTGTCCATTAGGAAAACGCTACTCAATTCCAGCCCAACCCGCCAATCGGGAGGAAAGAATTGCTAATATGGTTTAGGCGAAACCATAGGGGGTAAAATGGCAAAGAAAGAAGACACCGATATTTTAGCTGATCTTGAGAAAAAACTGGGAAAACTCGAAGAGGTTGAAAGTGGTCTTGATGTAAAGAAAAAAGAACTCAAAGAAATGGAAGATAAGATCGCCGATGCATATTCGTCTCAGATGGAAATAGCCGACGAGCTTGAGGATCTTAAAAAGAAAGTTGAAAACCTTAGGAAAGAAGAAAGGACACTTAAGGAATCCATAAAATCAAGCGGCAAAGATGCCAGGAAGGTCGACTCAACGCAAAAAGATATTAATAGACTTTCCGCAGAAAAAGAAAAACTTGAAAAGAATTTAAAGGATTTTAGAAAAGATGTTGACCGGCTCAGTGGAGAAAAAGGTAAGCTCGACGGTCAGATGAAAGAAATGAGAAGCCGCCACGCCTCAATATCCAAGGATCTCAATAGCGTAGAAAAAGAACTTGCGAAAACTCAAAAAGGTCAGAATGAGCAGGAAAGACAACACAATAGCATTAAAGTGAAAACCGAAGAACTGAAAATCGAATACCAGGAAATCGAACAGACCCTCCGCAATGCGCTTGCTGACCTACGGATTACAGAAAAAGACTTGAAAATAATGAATGAAGAGAAAAATACTCTTGGCAAAGAACTGGATACTGTGAAAAAGAGCCGCGAGAAAGAAAAGCAGCAACATTCAAAACTCAGCGCCGAAGTTGAGTCGCTGACTGAAACAAAGGAGCAATACGAGAAGGCAATCGAGGACATGAAAACAGAGGAGCCAGAATTAACCACCAAGATCGCCGAGATAAAAGCAGAAATCCAAGAAAACACTGATGCCCTCAAGCAATTAACCGAAGATGTCAGCAACTTGAACGCGGAAAAGCAAAGTCTTGAGAAAGACAACAAGGAACTACTTAAACTTAAAAAAGAGCACGAGAAGATAAGTGAAGAGCTTAAGAAGATGAGAGAGGAAGAAGCAGAACTCGTCTCGAATATCTCCCAGTTCCAGCTGGAGTTTGGAACCATGGAAACATCCTTCAAGGAACTCGACGATAAGTACAAAGATATGAGGAAGAAAAATACCGTCCTGGAAAAAGAGCTATCTAAGAACCAACAAGAATCTGATCAGCTAAGCGACAAGCTCGATGGCATCCGTGAAGAATACAACGAGCTGAAACCACAGGTTGCAGAACTGAGAGAAAAAGAAAAAGAATTGAGGAAAATAGAACCCGAGTACGACAGAATAAAACAAGACTTCGATATTCGAAAACAAGAAGCCCAAGAACTAGGTGAATCAATCGAGCTTGCGAAAAAGAAAATCGCCGAGCTTAAACCAGAAGCCGACAAATACGAAACAATCAACAAGGAACTCCAGGAGAAAAAGACGGAATTGATAAAGGTCGCTGAAGATCTCAAAGAAAAAGAAGCCAAGTTAAAGGAAATCGAAGGTGATTATCAAGAAATAACAACTTCGTTGCCCAAGATGAAAGAAGAATACGAGGATATCAAATTGGCAGTTGAACAAGACGAAAAGGTCAAACAATTGCTCGATACTCGTAAGAAAGAATTATCTCTTATCGAAGGGAAAATTACAGAAAGAGATGAGAGGGTAAACAAGCTCACCGAAAAACTGGAATTCCTGAAAAAAGAAGAGGAAACATCAGCTGCTCAACTGAAGAAAGAAACAAAAGACCTCCTGAAAGAACGCGATAAGTACAAAACTGAGATCGATAAAACGACAAAGAATGTTGATGAATTAGATGCCAAGATTGGCGACTTAAAAATAAAACACTCTGAGGTCAAGGGAAGAACAGAAAAAGCCAAAGTCATTGAAGCAAATATGATAGCTAAGTTGGATAAAAGACGACAGGAACTCGTTGATATCAATACTGAGATTGAAGACCAAAAGGCGAACCTTAAAGGTAGCAAACAATAACTTGTTTAACTCCAGAGTAAGAAAAAAGAAGCTGTTACACTCGTCGCTAAGCTGGACGGTATGAAGACTAATATTGTCAAATTGAATGGTGACAAAAAGAAACTTGATGCAGATATCGCCACGAAGAAAAAAGAACTGGAAAAAATAAAAGTATTCATTGCAAGGTTGCGTGAAGCGCAAGTAGGCTCTAGCAAAGAGTCTGGTAAGGATTCTGGCAAGACTGATAAAAAACAGCAGATTTCATTTTAGCGACGTGCTCGGACAAACACCTATAGTAGAGGGTATTAAAACCTTACCCGGACAAATCAAAACATGAAGATAATATACATAATTGTCGGTTGTGTGCTATGCGCCCTGAGTTATGCGGCATTCTTGATCCCGCATCAAATCGTCCCTGGCGGCGTAACCGGGATTGCCATGCTATTGCACTTCTTATACCGTTCGCCAGTAGGTATCATCACGATAATTTTAAATATCCCTCTTTTCCTTGTTGCCCTCAAAAGTTTGGGGATCCGTTTTGGAGTGAAATCAGTTATTGCAATTCTTATTACTAATATCCTGATCGACTTTTTCATATATACCCTCAAAATAGCCACACCAACGGACAATGTGATACTTGGTGCACTTTATGGCGGTTTACTTTTAGGACTTGGACTGGGTCTCATCTTTCGCGCCGGAGCAAGTACTGGTGGCACGGACATTGCTGGACAACTCCTCACCAGGAAGACCAATTTATCAGTCGGGATGTGGATAATGATCGTCGATTTCGTGGTCATAACCCTGGCTGGTATTACTACCGGCTCCATTGAATTAGCGCTTTTAGGCTACCTTGCTCTATTTCTTTCGTCTAAGGTTATCGATCTCGTGCTTGAAGGTATAAACTACGCGCGCGCCGTCTTCATAATCAGTGATGAGCACGAGAAACTCACTGATGAAATATACGAAAAGATGAAACGGGGCGTTACAATCCTCGATGGATACTCACCATACACAAAAGAAAAGAAACCGGTTATTATGTGCGTCATCACCAAAAAAGAAACCCACAGCTTCAAATCATTGATCAAAGGGATCGATAACAAAGCATTTGTCATATTAACCGATGTATTTGAAGTATTAGGTCAGGGGTTTAGAAGAAGGATTTAATGCATTTTAGATTGTAGATTTAAGATTTTAAATTTAATCACACCCAAAATCCAGATATTGAAATTTACTCGAATATTGTAGTGGTTTGCTCGCTCATCCCGTTTGAAGGGCGAGATCTGTAGATTCTTGGCGAGTCCACGTGACTCTACGGAGATTCTCGCAAAGCGGAACGAGGTTCTCGGAGATTTATCTTCAAACCGGGATTCAAAATAGTTAATAACTTCCTGATCCCTTGTAATGCAGTACAATTGGAATATAATCTCATTAGTTTTGTAATATTATACAGAAGAAGGAGGAAGATATGAAAATCAGAATTATTATTATAGGTCTATTGCTTTTGTGCTTTGGCATATCCCAGATCGAAGATGTGCCAAAGTCTAAACAAGCACCCCAAGAAGAAAAGATATCTGATGCCGAAGAACTGATGCGAAGCGGCCCAGAAACAAAGGGAATCCAACCTCAACCACTCAAATTCAAGACTGGTCGCACTGGCTGGAAAGTACAAATCCCAGGTAACCGTCCATTAGCCACTGTTGCCTATGAAGACGGACTCATTTTTGTCGGCGGTGGATATGGCAGCTATGAATTCTATGCGCTAGAAGCTAAAACTGGTAAACTCGCATGGATGTTTAAAACTGGCGATGACGGTCCTACTGCAGCAGTAGTCAGAAAAGGTTATGTTGTCTTTAATACCGAGTCCTGCATAATTTACGTGCTGAGAGCCAAAACCGGTGAAAAGGTTTGGGAGAAGTGGCTTGGTGATCCCCTTATGAGCCAGCCAGCAATTGATGACAAGTATGTTTATATGGCATACCCAGGCAATGATGGCTCCCATCATCTTGCGTGTATGACTTTGGAAAAAGGCGAAGAGGTCTGGGATGTAAGCATAGCTGGCGATTTGATCTCGGCGCCGGTGATTAATGACGGTTCAGTTTATATTACATGTTTTGACGGCACTGTGTATCGCCACAATACAAAAGACGGCAAACTCGTCTGGTCTCAGAAAAAGCAAGCTACGTGTGCGCCGACTATTTACGACAACCGGATTTTCGTGAGCTTGCGCCAAGAACTAAAAGATGGTGATAAGATCAAACAGTATGAAGGCATGGCAACGCTTGATGACAAAGATGGCGAGCAGCAACAAAAAGAACTCTGGTCAAAAAGAGAAGCACCTTATCTTGCCTATGGCCGTCCAACCGCAAAAACCAGTACCCTGTCCGAGCTTGATGCCAGCGTGGGGTTTGGCTCGCCGCCTGCCGCAGCCAAGCTTGACCAGGCAAAGAGCAATGTCGGTCAGTATTCTGTTGCTGGCTGCTGGGCATACCAAGGGTCAAGACCAGTCATTAAAAACGGCTACTCATACAATGCCATGGGTAATGAAATCCAGGCATTGGACGTGACTTCGGGTAAACAGAAATGGTCGAAAAAATACGATGATTTAAGCGAAGAAGGTATTGGCGGACGGGTTTTTTCACCGCCATCTTATGCCAATAAGAAACTGTTTCTTGGTTCAGGCAGTGGTGATGTTTTCTGCCTTAGAGAAAAAGACGGCAAAGTTCTCTGGAAAGAAAAGGTCGACGCATCGATCAGCTTTCAACCCGCAGTCGCACACGGTATGGTCTTTATCTCCTGTGATAATGGCATGCTCTATGGAATCAATTCTGGTGACGCACAGGACGACGGTTGGTATATGTGGGGAGGAAACTCCGAGCACAATAAGTAAGAAGATAAAAGAATCCTTCTACGGCAAAAGGAAAGATCAGTGGCAATATGAACAACCGGTATCTCGGTATCACGAAAAATACCACGGCGATCAAAGTTGAAAGGATAAAGTATAGGTGAAAAAGGCAATACTTCCTGACATCCCTCATTGAATGGATTAAACCTATTATAAAAAAAGGCAACAAAATAAACCACGGCAGCCAATATGCTACTGATCGCGATCCGGGATAGGTAAATTTGATCCCCCAGTAATATCCCCAGTAGAAAACGAATTTTCGTAAGGCGAGTTTCAATACTTCTGTTGGATGTTTTGTCATAAACATAAGGGCTTCGTTCATATAGATCTTGTCCAATTCGAGTTCATACCTCACGCCTGGCCGCAAAGATAATATCTTTTCCCTTTTCTTCGGTGAAATCTGAAATGGAGGATCTGTGTATTGACTTCGTGTCCCGGTCGCCTGTGGATTCTGTCCTTGCCAAAGATTGTACCCCCCCTGTGTTGTGAGAGGCACGAATGCATCAAACTGCTTATAGTTTCTGTACGCCCACGGCGCCCAGATAATAAGGGCTGCTAGTGCAAAAGCAGAAATCCTCTTTGCCCTGCTTGTGCAAAGGATAAGAGAAATCCACAAGAGGATAAAGGGCGCATAAAGAATGACCTCGGCTCTTGATAATAGCAAAAGACCAAAAGCTAACCCGGCAAGGAAAAACCATCTTGTCTTTCCTGTCTTCTCGCCCTTGAATAACAAGAACAAGAGCACGAGATTAATGAACACATATACGTTTGCTGCACTGATTTGACCACAAAGATATACAAGAATAGGATAAAAACAGAATAAAAGAGCTGACACAAAAGCTGATCTTTCATTGAATTTAAGGGCGACTATCCAGTATAAAACCAAACAACATATAGCTCCGATGAGTGCCTGGATTATCTCAATGAGAATGACTACATCAAGACCTGTTCCAAATACAAAGCACATCCCAGCAAGAAAGAGAGGGTAGACTGGAGGAATAGTCGCGGTGGGAAGCGATGCTCTGGGGTTGTGAACAATGTGTTGTACGATCTCTCCGTTATTGTCAACTGAAAAAAAAGAATATCCATGATTATTGAGTAGGTTATGTACTAGAACACAAAATTCATTTTCCAGTGTTCTGTCACCAGAAGTAATAACTATTGGAATTCGTATGATCAGGGCGAGAAAAAAAATGAAAATGAGAGTTTTTTTAGATGCGGTCAAAGTACATCCGCTCCCAAAATATCAGTAATCACAAATGGTCATGAATTCTGCGCTATACGGCACTACTTTACAATTACCTGTTCTGGGTTTTCTTTTGTGACTCGTCCAATAACCGGTGCCAGACCGCTATAGTGCTTCTTGAAGACATCCAGTTTTTCTTCAGGCAGAACAATGATCAGTCCGCCCGATGTTTCTGAACTGAAAATTAATTTTGCCCGCAGATCATCTGTATCCTTACCTACTACACGGTCAGCAAAAGAACCAAGGTTCATTGTAATACCCGGATCTTCAATGCCCTGTTTTAAAAGCTCGATCACTTTTTCATGTATCGGCAGCCTGGCAAGCTCTATTTCAATACCGACACGGCTTGCTTCCGCCATTTCCACAAGATGCCCGGCTAACCCAAAACCAGTAACGTCGGTGGCCGCACGAACATCGGCCTTTCTCATCGCTACCGAAGCATCACGATTGAGCATGGTCATTGTTTTAAGAACTGGATTAAGATCCACTCCCTCTTTTTTGGCAGCTAAGACAGATTGAACGATAACGCCGGTGCCGAGCGGCTTGGTCAGAATAATGAGATCATCCGGTTTTGCACCGGCATTAGTGATGATCTTATCTGGATGAATATAACCAATGACTGAAAGACCGTATTTTATTTCAT
>JAUWLY010000019.1 GCA_030613445.1 Candidatus Stahliibacteriota bacterium
AATGAAGAGTTGCCATTGTTTAATCAAGTGGTAAACGAGCGGACTATTGGCCAAAAAGTACCGATCGTAATCATGCGCGACAACCGAGAGATCTTATTATATATAGCACCCCAGGAGCGTGAATATCTCCGTCCCAAAACAGTTGAACTCAAACAATGGGGTATTACTGTGCGCAATATTTCCATGCTTGCTGCTAAAGAAATGAAGCGCGATAATCAAGATGGAGTGCTCGTGACCTCAGTACGTCCTGGTGGTCCGTGCGGCGAAGCAAAACCTGCAATTACCTATAATGATATTATTGTATCAGTCGGCAACTCGGTGGTGAAGAGCATTGAGGATTTGAAAGATCTAACAAGGGAGCTTATCAAAGACAAAGACGAAGTGGTTCCAGTATTAGTGACCTTTGAGAGAGGCAAAAGTCGGTATATAACAGTTGCCAAGATCGGTAAGAAAGGACAGATTGAACAAGGTCAAGAAATGCAAAAGGCTTGGCTGGGTATTGGTATACAAGTACTGACCCGGAATATTGCTGAGGAACTCGGTATGAAAGGTCAGCAAGGCGTACGTGCAGTCCAGGTTTTTGAAGATAGCCCGGCGCAGAAAGCAGGCATAGAAGTCGGTGATATTCTCATTGCCATTGATGATAAACTGGTTGAGGCTTCAAAACAATCAGACATTGAAATTCTGCCAGCTATGATAAGACGTTATGCGATTGGTTCAACTGTGAAAATTACGTTGCTCCGCAATAGTAAGCAGCTTGATTTGTCAATCAAACTTGGAACATCACCGCGGCTACCGCGTGAAATGAAAAAGTATCGGGATGATAATTTTGAGTTTACGGTTCGGGATATTGCGTTCGTTGACCGCATAACTCAGATGTGGACACAAGAGCAAGCCGGTGTACTGGTCGAAGTGGTCAGTAATGGCTCATGGGCGGGGCTTGCCAATTTATTGACTGGTGATTTGATAACTGAAGTCGATAATAACTATACAGAGAACGTTATTGTATTTGAAAAAACCATGGAAGATATCGCAAAGAAAACACCTAAGAATGTGGTGATGAAAGTGATGCGCGGTATTCATACGCTCTTTGTTGAAATGGAACCGGACTGGGAATGAACAGATGGCTCCTACGGAGCGGTATTGGGATACTTACGTATCGGTTTTGGTCGCTTCGCGACGGTATTGGCTGCTGCGGCAGCGGTATTGGCAAGTAACAGAGTATGGGAGTGACGGAGTCCCGCTGGTGTAAACACCTACGGGATAAATATCGGAGTGCCCGGTGAATCGGGCGTCTACGAAGAAGGAAGAATAAAACAAATGTTCGAAGTGAATTGAACGGACTGAACGATATTAATGATTTAGACGATCGAAACGGAGAGATTATATGAAAAAAAATACAGTAAATAGACACTGGTTGTCAGCTCTGTGTTTATTAATGGTAACAAGTCTATGGGTAGGTTCAGCGTGGGCTGATGAGACGGCAGAACTTTCGCAAAAAGTCCTGGAGAAATGGCAGGATGCTGTGATAACCGCAAGGGTCATAATAGAAATGCACGAGTCAGAACGAAAAATCGAAATTCTTGTAACGGTCATTGATAAATCTGGGTTGGCAGTATTGTCTCTATCGAGTATTAATCCAGCCAGCATGTATGGTGCAATGGTGGATGAAACAAAGGTGAAAGATGTCACGATGATTTTGCCTGATAATGAAGAAATACCGGCCAATCTAGTATTGCGTGATCAGGACGTTGATCTTGCATTTATTAAGCCGATTGATAAAGTAGAAAAGAAACTTACGGCAATTGATCTTGGTGATAATACAGAACCGGAAATTCTAGACCGAATTGTTTCGTTGTCGAGATTGGGCAATACTGGTGGTTTTGCTCCGGTAGTAAGTATCAGTCGAGTCCAGGCTATTATCAAGAAACCAAGAATTATGTACATGATTGATCCAATGAAAGCTCTCTTGGGTGGTTTGGGCGTGCCAGCATTTACTCTAGATGGTAAGATTGTCGGCATAGCCTTAATGAGAACGAGTAAGGTTCAAGATGTAATGGGTGATGAATTGTCCAGAGGTATGGGTGGTTTGCCATCTCTGCCAATTATTTTGCCCGCCCAGGAGATCATCGACGTTATAGAAAGAGCAGGACTTGATTGATGGCACTCGGTGCGGTTTAGGTTGCTCCGCAACGGTCTTGGTCGCTTCGCGACGGTATTGGCTGCTGCGCAGCGGCTTTCCGTCAAATATAAACAAAATCGAACAAAATCGTAGCAGGTACCAAAGTGTAAGAATAGAAGGGGGTGGTTCTTTATCCCGCCTTTCAAAGAAGGACGGGGCCACCCCCTTCTATTCGATCAAGCGTTATTCCGCTTGTTCGATATTTGTGGCTTTTTCCCCTTTGGGGGATTGAGTAATCTCGAACTTAACCCGGGCTCCTTCATTTAGAGTCCGGTAACCTTCACCGCTAATGTCCTGGAAGTGTGCAAATACATCACCACTACCATCTTCTTTTTCGATGAAGCCAAAGCCTTTTCTACTATCAAACCACTTTACTTTACCGTATGTCATGTTTCTCCTTTCAAGCTTCTATCTGTTTTATGGAATGAGAATGTGGTAATCCTACAGTCCTTCAACAAATAATACTGCTTATTTAATAAAACATTATACTTAAATAATCGGATCTGTCAAGTACTACCTTTCGAACAAACAATAAAATACTGTTGGTGTCCAAATAATAATCGTTTGGGGTGTTACGCGGTTGTTACAGAAATGAAGCAGAACTCGGGCTTAATTGCACAAACGAGTGTCTGGGGGTTGCTACATATTTATTCGCGTCTCCAAGTTATCTGGAAATCTGTGGTGACTCGATCAACAAGCTCATTGACGAGTTTCCCATAAGCTTTATCAGGATCCTCAGCATCAAAGGCAAAAGCGCTGCCTCCGAAAATGCTTACATGACCGACACTTCTTGTCGCGCTCCCAGAATTGTTCCATATCGACGCACCGGTTACTGTTTCTATCATCTGTGCACTGAGGGTTGCATCGACCTCAGCACCAAAACCCATATAACCTAATCCCGGGGTTATCGTGATATCGGGTCTGACATCTGAGATGATAAGTTCACCCGTGAAGATCGTGGCGACTTCGTATGTTTCACCGATTTCAATGAATGCTTCCTGGTTTAATTTATTGTGACCGATCTTTTTGAGCACCTCAGTCTCAGTACCGAGATCGATAATGCGGATCATGCCCTGATCCAGTCGGGCAAATTCCATAAACCTGCTCGTTGCCAGGGAAGCGAGTTTTCCGTTTTCTGAACATGAGAATTCTATAATACCAACAATTTCATAATCGCTGAGATCGATCCGGGGTGGAACCATGACTTTCTTGCTACATCCTGCTATTAACAATAGAATAAGTATAAATGGATATATTTTTTTCATCTTTTTCTCCTTTCTGCTATAAATATATGGAATAACTGTGACTTTGTCAAGTACTCTTGACTTCATACGAAGGCGTAATATAATAATTTGAGGAGGAAAAATGAGAGACTACAAATCAGATGTACTGATTATTACACCCTCACTCCAACCCTCTCCCTTCAAGGGAGAGGAATTTTTTTTGATTGCTGGACGGCGTAGGGAGTCCCGTTGCCCTTCGAGCTACGGGATAAATAGGGCGAAGTGCGTAGAGCGTAAGGAGTAAAGAGTAGAGCGTAGAGAGAAATGATGCTACGCATAGAAGAGATACTTCGTATGGAAATGAGTGTTTCACACTGGAATGGATTCTTTGAATGGAATGATTTAAAATGAAGGGAATTAAGACTGTTCCAGCACGTAGTGCTAACTTCCAGCGTCAGCTCCTTTCCAGCACGCAGTGCTCTCTTCCAATCCGTTAGGATTCAAAAAGGAGTAAGGAGTAAGGCGTAAAGCGAAAAGACACTGGATTCCCTGGTTAAACCAGAGAATGACTTAATAACTTAATTACTTAATAACTGTTTTTCTCAATAACTGCTTTGCCCAATAACTTTCTTTTTTAGCTTAACGCTTAAATCGTTCCAGGGATTTGCAGTATTTTTGTGCTTGTTTATAGCCCAGATCTATTGCCTCGCGGGCTTTTTCAAAATGGCTCAAGCCAATCCCTTTAGTATTGAGATTTATTAAAATACCATCTTCCATGTTCGATAGTTCATAATCAATCAGCCTTGAAAATGCGTAGTCAATGGTTTCTACAACAATTTTCTTTATGGTATATGTTTTATTGGATGGTGTTTTTGATGTGAGTATATTTGTTTTATAGTCAACCCGGCGCAGGACATTGACCACAATGACCTTTTTTGCACCAAGTTCCTGAGCAACACTGATAGGTATTGGGTTGATAAAACCACCATCAATAAGTACATGACCTGCATATATGTGTGGCATGAACACACCCGGGATGGATATGGCTGCCCTGATGCCTTGAACAAGATCACCTTTGTCAATGACAATCTGGCAATTCTCTTCAATATCCGTCGCGATACAGCAGAATTTCACTGGCAATTCTTCGATTTTCTTGCCGCCTAAATAGGTATTGAGGTATTTCACGACATTTTTCCCATCAACAAATCCCTTTTTGGATAAATGGAGCTTAAACAGCCATTTTTTCTTCTTTTTATCTACTCGAACAGAAATATCTTCGATTTCCTGAACACTTAAACCAGCAGCAGCAAAACCTCCAACTAAAGCACCCATGCTAGCACCTACAATGATATCGGGTTTTATCCCCATTTCATCAAGGACTTTGAGAACTCCGATATGGGCATAGCCTTTTGCTGCACCACCACCGAGTACAAGAGCGAGCATTGTTCATTATAGCGGGATTTCATAAGAAATCAACCGCGGCAATTGGCAGTAGGGAGTAGGGCGTAGAGCGTAAGTCGTAGGGCGAAGTGCGTGCTGTAAGAAGAGACTGGATTCCCCTGGTTAAACCAGAGAATGACTCTGAGAGATTGGATTCTCAAGCTGAGCGGGATCCACGATTTCCCTATATATTATGATCCAATATGATAAATCGGGACTTGACATTTTTCTAAAAATATGCATAATTACTTTCTATGACTAGAGAGTATGGAATCCGTATACTGCACGAGAAATTGAAGAATAACAACCTTTTCAAGCATTGTCTGGCAACTGAATCCTGCTTAGCAGAACTGGCGGCGAAATTCGGTGAAGATGTCGAAAAATGGGCTTTAGCAGGTCTACTCCACGATATTGACTACGAGGAGACCAAGGCTGAACCGCTAAAACACGGCATAGTTGGAGCTGAATACCTTGAATCCCTGGGGTTTGAAGAGGATATTATCCATGCCATTAAAGTTCATGTTGGTCACCTGACGCCAGAATCAAAGCTTGATTGGGCTTTGTTTGCTACTGATCCTCTGACCGGATTGATCGTTGCATCAGCGCTCATGCATCCTGACAAGAGCTTGAAATCCCTGGATACTGAGTTTGTCTTGAGGCGATTTAAAGAAAAACGTTTTGCTGCTGGAGCAAACCGTGATCAAATTGAAACCTGTCATAATTTGGGCTTGGAACTGAGTGACTTTATTGAAGTATGTCTCCACAGCATGCAGAAAATATCTGATGATTTAGGTCTATGAAGAAGTTACGAACTTTTGAAAACATCATCCTTGATTTATCCAAATACTGGCAAAAAAAGGGCTGCCTGCTTTATCAACCGTACAACTCTGAAGTTGGCGCAGGTACTTTTAACCCTGCGACCTTTATCCGGGTGCTCGATAATAAGCCCTGGAATGTCTGCTATGTGGAAATCTGTAAGCGACCACGCGATGGTCGGTATGCTGAAAACCCGTTGCGTTTTCAGCAGTTCTATCAACTCCAGGTGATAATGCAGCCGGCACCTGATGATATACAGCGGTTTTTCCTGGAATCGCTTGAATGCGTCGGATTTAAGCTCAAAGAGCATGAAGTCAGGTTCGTTGAAGGAGATTGGGATGCGCCAACTCTGGGTGCTTGGGGGCTTGGTTGGGAAGTGTGGCTTGATGGGTTGGAAATAATCCAGTTTACTTATTTTCAACAAGCTGGTGGCCTCGAGCTTGAAGAAATCCCCGTTGAACTCAGTTATGGGCTGGAAAGGATCGCCATGCTCTTGCAGGGAGTAGAATCTGTTCTTGACTTGAAATGGAACAACAAACTGACCTGGGGTGATGTGTACCGTCAAAATGAGATTGAATTTTCAAAATACAATTTTTCGGCAGCTGATACCAGACTCCTCGTTTCACTCTTTAATCAGTATGAAGCAGAAGCAGTACGGCTTTTTGAGAAGGGATTGCCCCTTCCTGGTTATGATTATACTATTAAGTGCTCGCACATTTTCAACGTTCTTGAGGCACGGGGTGCGATTAGCATTTCTGAACGAGTCAAGATGATTGCACGTGTACGTGCGCTTGCTAGTCAGGTAGCGCAGTTGTGCAGACAAAAGATATCTGAACAAAGCGTTTCTGAAAAAGGCGTGAAACGATGATTGATTTTCTTCTGGAAATTGGATTTGAAGAATTCCCGCCTGCATTCTTGAGCAAAGCCGCCAATGAGTTATCTGACAAGGTCGTTGGTCTTCTCAACCGAGAGAGGATATTCCATCGTTCAGTGCGTACGATTTACACGCCACGCCGCATCGGGGTTCTTATTCTTGGTCTGACAAGGAAGCAAAAACCTAAGGTCGTGGAAATTCAGGGGCCACCCAAGAGACTCGCGTTTGATGAACGGAGTCAGCCAACGCAAATGCTCAAAGGGTTCATGAAAGCCAATGATTTGAAGCGTTCCCAGATAGTTGTTAGAAAGGTCAAAAAAGGCGAATACGTTTGTGGAAAGAAAGAGGTTGTTGGTACAAATACTGAAGATATCCTCTATGAGGAAATACCGAAAATCCTGAAGACACTGGAATTCCCCCGGACAATGATTTGGACTAAAGGTGGAGCGAAATTCCCCAGACCAATCCGGTGGATCGTTGCGCTACTCGACCGCCGATCCCTTAAATTTACCTTTGCTGGGGTACGCGCAGACCGCCATTCAATTGGTAATCAACACTTTTCTTTTAAACCAATACGTCTGGAAAAACCGCGGGAATACATAAATCTCCTGAGACACGGTGGCGTTGTTGTCGACCCAAATGAGCGCCGGAAGCTCATTGTCAAACGCATTAAGAAGGCAGTCGAAAAAACTGAAGGTAAACCTCTTTACACCAACGAAATGATCGAAGAAATAAACTGCACAACTGAATATCCTGAAGCAGTAGTCGCAGGTTTTAATGAGCAGTACCTCGATCTTCCAGAGGAAGTGTTGGCAATGGTGCTCAAAACTCAGGGCAATTTGATTTGGTTGAAGCCAACACACCTATTCGTTTGTGTTTTCAGCGCTAAGAAGAAAGCTTTGCAGAATGTTAAGAAGGGCTATACCCTTGTTGTCGGCTCAAAATTGTACGATGCTCTCTTCTATTACAAAAATGACTCGAAACAGGGATTGGTACGTATGGAAGCACAAACCAAGCGTATGATGTGGCTGAAGGGTTTGGGCAGCATTTACGATAAAGCGATCCGCCTGAGCGATTTTGCAGATTTTTTTAAAGGAGTCCCTGAACTCAATTTAGATATATTGGAACGTGCGGCACGATTATGCAAGGTCGATTTGCTGTCTGAGATGATAAGGGAAAAGGATTTCACATCTTTACAGGGTATTATGGGGGGACATTATGCCAAAGCAAGTGGTGAAGACAAGGCAGTTGTGTCTGCGATAAAGGAGCACTACTTACCCAGGTTTGCAGGTGACAAACTGCCCAGTACAAAAGAGGGTGTTGTTCTTTCGATAATTGACAAGATCGATAATATTGTCGGTGCATTTTTAAGCGGCAATCGTCCAAGCGGCTCATATGATCCCTTGGCAGTGCGACGGAACGGTTATGCAGTAGTGAATTTAGTAGATGCTAATTCGCTCGACATAACATTGTTCAATGCAGTTGATGCGCTTTTGAAACTCTATAAAAAGGATATTAAACACGAGATTTTATTTGAGTTTTTTACTGAGCGATGCATCCGTTATCTCCAGGACAAGAAGTATCGATACGATGAGATCAATGCCGTACTTGCGTACTGGAAAGGCGATATTGTTGATGCACGTATGAGGTGCGCAGCACTGAAGAAAATGAGCGGCAAAGCAGAGTTCACCAAGCTTGTCATCGGTCAGAAAAGGGTTAGAAATATATTGAAAGACGTGAAGGGACCGGGTAAGGTTAATACAGAATTATTCAAGCAGAGTGCAGAGAAAAAGCTATTTAAAAAGGGTACGGAAACCGATGGACAATTGAGCGCTCTGTTTGAAGCGCGTGATTATCCAAAGATACTTGATCTTCTCCTGGCTATGCGGCCAGACATAGATAAGTTTTTTGATGATGTGATGGTAATGTGTGAGGATGAAAAAATAAAGAAGAATAGGTTAGCCCTTGTTAATTTAATTAATAGAATATTTCTGCAATTTGGCGATTTCTCAAGGATTGTAATCGAGGGCGAGAAAAATTAGGAGATGATATCAAAAAGATTTTCCTGAAACAGGTGCAAAAAGATAAGGTAGATCACGAAATCGAAGCATTCGGTTGGGTTGACCGGATCAGGAATCTTGGTGGCCTGGTCTTTGTGGATTTAAGAGACCGCACCGCGACGCTCCAGATTGTTATTGATCCCAAGGCAATACCTGGTGTAAAGGAATTAGGCTTACAGGATTGTATTCAGGTATTTGGTAAGGTGAGGGAAAGGCCTGATGTACAGAAAACCCCCAAGATGACAACCGGTAATGTTGAATTAGAGGTCAGCAAGATTGAAGTGCTCGGTAAATCAAAGGTGCCGCCTTTTGTGGTGGAAAGTGATGTCAAAGCTAATGAAGACCTCAGATTGCGCTACCGCTACCTTGATTTGCGCCGAGAGCCAATGCAACAAGCTATAATGTTTCGGCACCAGGTCATCACCGCAATGAGGGAGTACTTGAATAAGAATGATTTCATTGAGATCGAAACGCCGATATTAACCCGGTCCATGCCCGAAGGAGCGCGCGATTATCTTGTGCCATCGAGGTTGTACAAGGGCAAGTTTTATGCGCTTGCCCAGTCACCGCAGATGTATAAACAGCTTTTGATGGTTGCAGGGTTTGAACGCTACTACCAAATCGCCCGGTGCATGCGCGACGAGGACCCGAGACATGACCGGCAACCTGAGCACACGCAGGTTGATATGGAGATGTCGTTTGTCGATGAAGAGGATGTAATGACAATTGCTGAAGGTATGTTTGCGCATATCTTCAAACAAGTGCTCGGTCAAGAATTGAAGATCCCATTTCCCAGAATGCGCTACAAAGATGCCATTGAGAAATATGGAACGGATAAGCCAGACCTCTGTTTTGGTATGGAAATTATTGATGTCAAAGCAGCATTTAAGGGCAAGGGTTTTCCACCATTCAAAGACAAACCTGACATCCGCGCTTTGGTCGTTAAACGAGGAGGATCATTTTCACGAAAAGAGCTTGATAGTCTGAAGGACCGTGCAAAAGAATTAGGTCTGCCCGGTATTTTCTGGGTTAAGCGCGAAGAAAAATTCAGTGGCAGTATTGCTAAGCTTCTTGATGAAAACATCGCTAGACAACTGCAATTTGAAAAGGGAGATTTACTTGTGATCACTGCCGGCAGCAAAAAGATCTTTCCTTTCCTGGGGAATCTCAGAAATGAATTTGCTTCTGAGCTTGGATTACGCGAGAAAGGGTTCAAATTCTTATGGGTATATGATTTTCCAATATTCGAGCTTGATGAAAAAACTGGTGCGTTCACTGCCAGTCACCACATTTTCACCCAACCCAAGCCAGAGGATATCAAATACCTGGACACCGACCCCTTGAAAGTGCGCGGCCGACTCTATGATTTGGTGTGTAATGGCAATGAGCTTGCCTCCGGTAGTATCAGGAATCATAATCGCCAGATTCAGGAGAAACTATTTGGTATTGTTAAGATGGACCCGACAAAATATACCATGTTGCTCGATGCACTTGAGTACGGTGCGCCGCCCCACGGTGGTATCGCACCAGGCATTGATCGTATTATAATGATTTTGGCGGGATTGAAGTCGATCAGGGAAGTAATCGCTTTTCCCAAAACCACAACAGCTCAGGGCTTGATGGAGAATATCCCTGACCAAGTAACCCCGCAGCAGTTGAAAGACCTGCATATAAAGACAGATGAATAGGTAAAGCAGTAATTGAGTAACTAAGTTACTGAGTAATTAAAATATTCCAAGAACCAAATCCCAAGAACCAAGCTACAAGAGCGTGGGGCGTAAGGCGCCAATATAGGAAACGGTGAAACGGAGAGCACACTCTATTGGCTATACTGGATTCCCTGGTCCCTTCGACATATAGCTCAGGACTACAGCAAACCAGAGAATGACTCAATTACTGCTTTGCCCAATAACTTACTCACTTAGTAACTGCTCGATGAATCGGGCGACTACAATTCCCTTAATTACTTAATCACTTAGTTACTCAATAACTTATCGAAGATCTCGAATGTAAATGAGAGAATAACTGCTTTACTCAATTTTTGATAAAGTGCGGGATGGAATTCCATATCGTTAGTAGCGTTAGTTTAGTTCTTTGGTTTATTTAGGCGTTTAGGTATTTGTATCTTCTCCGACACTCCGTCACTCCATTACACCGATACAATGTTCATCCCCGATTGACATCTTGTTGATATTTTGCTATACTTACAGAAGAAGATAGGAGAGGGTGAAGAGATGGCAGAACAATAAGGGGTAGTCCCTCGATAAACTTAGGGACGCTAAACCCCGCACCTATGCATAGGTGCGGGGTTGCGGAGGATGATATGAATAGAAAAATATGGATGGTTTGTTTTATACTGATAACATTGTGTGCGGCGCCGCTCTATGGATTGGTGGTCAGAAGCGGCGATGATGTTAAGATAAAGGCTGATGAAGTAATTGATGATGACCTTATTGCCTTAGGACAGAACGTATGTATTGAAGGAAAAGTCAACGGTGATGTTTACGCGTTCAGTCAGGAGGTGGAGATTATCGGTGATATTACAGGAACCGTATTCTGTGGTGCGTCAACTGTAGACATTGATGCACAAATCAATGGGTCAATATGGGCAGGTGCAGGCAAAGTAAGTATTGCTGGAAATGTTTACAATAATGTACTGATATTCGGCGGCACGCTTGATGTTGAAGAAAACACAAGAATTGGTAATGATTTAATTGTTTACGGTGGAAAGGTAAAAATAGCCGGTGAGGTTGATGGTATGATAAAAGGCGGCATGGGTACGTTTGTAATGAGCGGCAAGAGTGCTAACGTGAATATTAATGCGGATAAGATAACGATCAAATCAGGCGCTCTGATTTCCGGTGACCTAGTCATTGAAAGCGGACAAGAACCGACCATTGAAGAGGACGCTGAGATACTCGGTGAAATAAGGCTGAAGAGCATTGAAGATGTAGATGAAGAAGTCGCTTTTGCCATTGTGCCAATAATCGCTTTCCTTATTATCGTGTTCAAGGTAATCGTCTTTATTGCCAAGATAATCGTGGGCATTGTTCTCATTGTTTTATCGAAGAAATACGTGCGCCGGATAATGGATACGATGGTAACCAAACCATGGCATTGCCTGGGTTGGGGGTTTGTTGGATTGATTGTAATTCCGGTTGCAGTTATAATTCTGCTCTCGATACTGTTCGGGTACCCCTTTGCGGTCTTTGGTGCATATGTATACACAATCATTTTTTATCTTGCTTCGATTTTTGCTGGATTGATCATTGGCGAGAAAGTCATCCGGCTCTTTAAAAAAGAAGGAGATGTGTCGCTCTATCTTTCGTTCATTGTCGGTATGATAGTGCTTTTTGTGCTTGGCTTAATTCCAATCCTTGGTTTCATCGTCAAAATCATCGTCTTGCTTTTTGGTTCAGGTATGGTGCTGTACGGTTCCTGGAATCTTATTAGAGAAATGAAAGCCAAAGAATTAATTTAGGCTCATGCATATTCTTATTGTTGATGATGATGAGGCGCAGCGCAGTCTGCTCGCCGGTTATCTCCAGAAGCGAGATTATACAGTAACAACTGCGGTTTCGGGACACGAAGCGATTGAAAAGAATCAAGAGAAAGGATTTGATCTTGCAATACTTGATTTGAAAATGCCGGAGATTGACGGGATTGAAACCATGATAAAGATGAAGGAAATTGACCCGGAAATGCATTTCATCATCCTTACCGGTTATGGCACAGTTGAAACTGCAGTTAAAGCCATGAAGATTGGCGCTTATGACTATCTAAGTAAGACGATCAACCTTGATGAACTGGAACTTATTATCGAGCGTATCCACGAGGAGCAGCACGTGCACCGGGAGCTTGAACTGCTGAGAGAAGAGGTTGCTGAAAACCTGGAGACTGAATCATTTGTCGCTCAGGACAAGAAGATGAAAGAGGTTCTGAGTTTTATTTCGCGCGTCGCGAAATCAGACTCCACGGTGTTGATCAATGGTGAATCTGGTACGGGTAAAGAAGTTGTTGCCCGTCTGATTCACAAGGCAAGCCGGCGCAAGAATTGCCGTTTCATCCCAATTTCCTGTGCTGCACTTCCTGAAACGCTTCTTGAAAGCGAACTTTTTGGTTATGAACGCGGTGCTTTTTCCGGTGCTGAAAAGCGCAAAATAGGGAAATTCGAGCTTGCCCATAAAGGAACCTTATTCCTTGATGAAATCGGTGATTTATCGTTGAGCATCCAGGTAAAGCTCTTGCGTGTGCTTCAGGAATTAACATTTGAACGGCTCGGGAGCAATACGCCAATAAAATCAGATTTCAGGTTGATCTCAGCGACGAATCAGGATTTAAAGAAAAAAATCTCAAACGGTACGTTCCGCGAAGACCTGTACTACCGTCTAAATGTCATTTCAGTAAACCTACCGCCCCTGCGTGAAATCAAAAGAAACATCAAACCGCTCGTTGAATTCTTCATAGGTAAATTCGCCTACCGCTGTAACCGTAGGATCAACACGATATCAAAGGGTGCCCTTGATAAATTGTTCCGGTATGACTGGCCAGGTAATGTTAGGGAACTGGAAAACGTGATAGAAAGAGCAGTCGTTCTTTGCCGTGGTTCAGTTATTGAGGCAAAGGATCTGCCTTTGAGCGTAGAATCGCACGAATCTGCAGGTGGCGTTGAGTCGCTGCAGCAAATTGAAAAAATACACATCGGAAAGGTTCTTGAGAAAACGGATTGGAACCTTTCCGAAACTGCTAAGTGTCTGGGTATTCACCGCAATACCTTACGTTTGAAGATAAAGGAATACCATTTACAGAAAGACGCAGGAAACGCAGAATCGTCCGCCACTTGACAGGGCGGACTTGCAGGAAACGCAGAATCATCCCGCACCTATGCATAGGTGCGGGATTCGCCCATAAATACTTAACATCAATGCGAGTCCCGTAGGGACGATACTGCTAATGAAATGATCCTGCGAATCCCGTTCCTTTGTAAAAGGGCGGGACGATACTGCGAGCGGAGCGATCCCACATCTTGTTGTGCTTGACATAGGGGTGCTTTTAACTATACTTTGAAATATGGACACCAAATATATCTTTGTCACAGGCGGTGTTGTTTCTTCACTGGGTAAAGGGATTGCTACATCCTCCATTGGTCTACTTCTCAAATCATATGGTCTCAATGTGACCTTACAAAAAATCGATCCTTACATCAATGTTGACCCGGGTACTATGAACCCTTACCAGCATGGTGAGGTTTTTGTTACGCAGGACGGTGCTGAGTGCGATTTAGACCTCGGGCATTACGAGCGGTTCCTTAACAGTTCGTTGAGCAGGGAGAATAATATCACGACTGGCCAAATCTACTTCTCGGTCATAACCAAAGAGCGACGTGGTGAATACCTTGGTAAGACTGTACAAGTCGTGCCGCATATAACGAATGAGATAAAATCAAGGATTACCCAATTGGCTGACAGCAATAATGTTGACGTGGTCATTACAGAAGTCGGTGGGACAGTAGGTGACATCGAAGGTCAGCCATTTCTTGAGGCAGTTAGGCAGATGAGACTTGATTACGGTAAAGAGAATACCATGTACATCCATCTTACTCTGGTGCCTTTTATTAAAGCGGCGCGGGAATTCAAGACAAAGCCAACCCAGCATTCAGTGAGGGAACTGCGCGCTATTGGTATTCAGCCTGACATACTACTCTGCCGCAGTGATTCGTGGTTAACTGCGGATGAGCGGAAAAAGATTTCCTTATTCTGTAATGTACCGATTGATGCGGTGATCGACGCGATCGATGTTGAGTGCATCTATGAAATACCGCTTATTTTCCGCCAGCAAAAACTTGACCAGATGATTCTCGCGAGCTTAGGTATTGAGCGTGATGAACCTGATTTAGCAGAATGGGAACTCTTTGTGCAAAAGGCAAAGTCTCCTTCCCGGGTTGTAGAAATCGCCGTATGCGGGAAATACGTGGAGCTCAGAGATGCGTACAAGAGCATTATGGAGGCTTTATACCATGCAGCAGTAGCCAACGACGCAAGGTTGAAACTGAAATGGATAGACAGTGATCGGATCGAAGATGAAATCGCGCTAGAAAATGCCCTGGGTATGGTGAATGGCATTCTTGTTCCCGGTGGATTCGGGATAAGGGGTGTTGAAGGCAAGATAAGGATTGTCACATACGCGCGGAATAGGAAGAAACCTTATCTAGGTCTATGTCTTGGTATGCAGTGCATGGTCATTGAGTATGCGCGGCATGTCTGCGGCATGAAAGGAGCGAACTCGACAGAATTCGATGACAGTACTATCTATCCAGTGATTGACCTTTTACCAGGACAGCGTAAGATCAAGAACATGGGTGGTACGATGAGGTTGGGTAATTACCCGTGCAAATTAGAAGCGCATTCACTCGCCCGTAAGATATATGCCAAGAATATGGTGGAAGAAAGGCATCGTCACCGATATGAGGTGAATCCCAAGTACATAAAAAGACTGAGCGAAAAAGGCCTGATATTCTCAGGTCGATCACCGAATGGCAAGCTGATGGAAATTGCAGAAGTGCGCGGACACCCATTCTTTATTAGTACGCAGTTTCATCCGGAATTCACCTCAAGACCATTGGCGCCAAATCCGGTATTCTATCATTTCATAAAATCATCATTAGAAACTTTTTGATGCGATTTTTCACAGAAGCGTTTGCGCTTTTGGGATTGTTTACATTGTACTGGCTTCAGAGAGCACGCCGTGAATACCTGAAGCAGCGTATTGGAAGACTGGCGATAAGAAATGTCTATAGTGTCGCGCGTAATATCGGATTTATGTTGAGCCGGCAAGATATCAGCGTGCAAGACAATAGTAATATCTTGGAAAAAGGTGGTATTTTTTATTCTTTCCATTTCGGTGTTTGGGAGCTGATGCCCCGGGCACTTGAGAAAATGGGTTTTGAGTTAGGTGTGCTTGTTAACCGGTATGCTGATGATAATCACTCACGCATCAATAGATTTTTCGATAATCTCCTGGATCGCTTCCGCTCGTCAGGTAACGTGAAGGTGTTTTCAAAACACGACAGCGTGAAGATCGTGCGTTTCCTTAAAAACGGTGGGATATTGGGTGTCCTTGTTGACGGCAACCGTTTCTATGCGAAATACAGTAAGATAAAGAAATTGAGTAACCTGTGCGGCGTTCCACTTGTGCCTTTTGCAGCTTACCGCAAGAATGGTAGCAGCGTGCTCGATCTCGGGTGTGATCTAGATCGCATAGTCACTCAGCGACCACTTGATTATGTCTGGTTTTACAAGTCGAGAACAGACTGAGAGGGCAGAGAATATATGAAACATAAAGCCCTGCAGATATGTCTAATTATCGGGCTATTTCTATTGGCCGGTTGCCAGGAAGAGAAGTTGCAAGAGCGGTTAGATGATGATCAGCCCAAGATAACAATAGATACGTTCTCACTTACAGAAACGAACAAAGGAAAAAAAGTCTATACCCTTGATGCTGTGCGAGCAAGGGTATACGATGAGATAATCAAGGTTGATTCCGTTGAGATACGATTCTATGATAGGGAAGAAGTCGAGTTTTCCGTGCTTTACGCACCGGCAGGTATACTCAATACGAAAACGCGTAATATTCTTGTTGGCGACAGTGTTGTGGTGTTGACAAACGATTCAACCAAGCTCTACACGGATTCTCTGTTCTGGCAAAATGATTCACAAAAGATATTGACTGACTGTCCCGTGACGATAATAAAACAAGATGGTACAGTTATTGAAGGTCGGGGCTTGAGAGCTGATCCGTATTTGTAGAAAATTGAAATCCTGGGTGACGCTAAAGGAGTATCGCCCATTGAATTGCCAGACATCCGGAATTGAGAAACAGAGATGGGGTGTTACGGAGTATCAGGGTAATGGTGACAGATCGGAAGGTGTAATGCGTAAAGCGGGTTTGGAATGATCTTATTTTTTTTACTTTGTGTAACACCTTTTTCTGCAGATAGGGTTGAGATCATCAAACAAGAGGGCACAAGCGTGATTCATCTTTTGGGTAATGTCAAGATTGAAGATGAGCATTTGAAGATCGCATGCTCAGAAGCAAGTTTGCACGAAGCAGAGAATTAC
>JAUWLY010000232.1 GCA_030613445.1 Candidatus Stahliibacteriota bacterium
TATGTGTCACCAGATTTTATCATCCGTTGGCGGGACAATGAATTATGCGCTATTCTTAATGAAGAAAGAACCCCACGTATTCGTATACGCCGACAATACCTTGACATGATCAAATCAAAAGGCAATGTGCCCAAGGAAGAAATAGATTTCATCAGACAGCGCATGCAATCAGCCCAGAACCTCATAATCGCCATAGATCAAAGAAGGAAAACCTTGTCGCGCATCATCAATAGCATCTTGGAGTACCAACGTGGTTTTTTTGAAAAAGGCTATAATTACCTGAAACCGATGACAATGACTGAATTTGCCAAGCAGCTCAGTGTGAATACATCGACGATATCGAGAGCACTGGCGAACAAGTATCTGGAATCGCCTTGGGGTATTCACAAATTAAAATTTTTCTTTACCGCGGCGGTTGGTGATACGGATAAACGTATAGTCTTCAAGAAAATATCAGAAATCGTCGAAAGCGAAGACAAAACATCGCCGTTGTCAGACACGCAGATCGTGAAAAAACTGAGCCGTCAAGGTATCACCATCTCGCGCCGAACCATATCCAAGTACCGCGACTTGATCGGTATTCCAGCTCACCAATTCCGTAGACAATAACTGCAATATTACATTAATAAGAACCAGAAATTCCTTGACTTTTCGAGGAAAATGCTTATAATATACCCAAGTGGCTCATGGCACTAAAAAGGATAAAGTATCAAGGTTTTCGTAATTTAGCTGACGCAGAACTGGAGTTTGCTGATAATTTCAACTTCATTATCGGAAAAAACGGTGCGGGTAAAACAAATCTTCTTGAGGCGATATTCTACGTAGGTCTTGCATCATCATTTCGTATAAGGGAAGAACAGAACCTAATCCGCGTTGGTGAACCGTTCTTGCATGTCGATGCAGAAACAGAAAACATGAGAGCAATCGTTTATTTTGATGGTCAAAAAAAGAAACTCACACTCCAGGGGAATAAAGTACCTCGTCTGAGCAACTATGTTGGTTGGCTAGGTATTACGATACTGTCCATCGAAGATATCTGGATGGTTCGCGGAACACCATCGCGCCGTCGTGCTTTTATGGACTGGACAATAGCTAAAACTTCAGCGGTTTATCTCAGCAATCTAATTGAGTACCGCAAAATCTTGCGCCAGCGCAATAGAATTCTGCAGAACAACGGAAACAACAAGGACAGCGATGTTTTGGAGCTATTTGATGAACAACTGATCAAAACCGGTAATGAGATATACCACGAGCGAGCTGACTTTTTGCCCAAACTAAAAGAGAATATAAGGGCATTCGGACAGGAGCTGGGTCTGCAAGAGCTGACTCTTGAATATCGCAGTTCATGCCCGGACATGAAGCTCAACCACGATATCATTAAGCGAATACGACATAGAGAATTGATTGTCGGACACACCTTGGTTGGACCACACCGTGACGATCTGCTTTTTTCGATAAATGCACGACCCTTAAGAAGCTTTGCGTCAGAAGGCGAAGAACGTGCAGGAGTTATTTCCATAAAACTCGCCGAGGCAGAAATTCTCTACGAAGAAACTGGTAAGCGTCCAATCCTGCTATTAGATGAAGTCGCTGCAGAGCTCGACCGGGATAAAATAGAAGTCCTTCTTCGTCTTCTCAAAGGTCAGGTTTTCTTTGCGTCGACCCAATTACCAAATTTCTCGAAAAGCAATCGAATAAAAGGCAGATTTTTTTCAGTAGAACGAGGTGTTTTTGAAATTTCCCCAGAGAATTAATAAAATTATACCAGAAGTTCTCAAAGATATGAACATCGAGCAAAGGATGAAGAACTGGCAAGTCGTCGAGAAATGGGCAGAAATCGTTGGTGCAAGGATATCGGAACATGCCCAAGCCACGGCGGTCGATACCGAAAACCTATACGTCAACGTCGATAGTCCAATGTGGCAGAGTCAGCTATTTCTCATGAAAGGAACAATAATCCGCAAAATAAAGAAATACAGTACAAGCATAAAAGATATTAAATTTAGAGTTGTTGATGAAATGGGGGGACATTAGGAGACAAGATGACGAAGAAAAACAAGGATGTCATGAAAAAAGACAAGAAGAAACTAAGAACTAGTGCACCAACAAAGAAATATGATGCTTCGAAGATACAAATACTAAAAGGACTTGAAGCGGTTCAGCGAAGACCTGCCATGTATATTGGTGATGTCAGTTTGAGGGGTTTGCATCACCTTATCTTCGAAGTCGTAGACAATTGTATTGATGAAGCTTTAGCTGGTAACTGTGACCATATTAACGTCACATTGGACAATGACATAGTATCGATCGAAGATAACGGCATCGGTATCCCGGTGGACATCCATCCCACCCAGAAAAAATCAGGGCTCGAAGTTGTCATGACTATGCTCCATGCCGGCGCTAAGTTTGATGATAAGGTATACAGTATAAGCGGTGGATTACATGGTGTCGGCGTCTCAGTAGTAAATGCTCTGAGTGAGTTCCTCAATGCCGAGGTGTATCGGGACGGTAAAATCTGGTTTCAAAGCTACAACCGCGGCAAGCCTAAGGCTGAAATCAAGGTGATTGGTGAAACAAAGAAGACCGGCACGAAGATTACATTTAAACCAGATCCCGCAATCTTCACAAAGATCGAATTTCATAAGGGAATAATCACCCAGCGTTTACGTGAGTTATCGTTTTTAAATAGAGGTTTAAAAATCGATTTTGAAGAAACAAAAACTGAATTTAAAGAACGTTATTTATCCCATGGTGGCGTTGTTGATCTGGTCAAATACCTGGATTCGGGTCGCACCCGCCTGCATAAACCCATATGTTTTGCGCACCGGCATAATGACATCGATGTTGAAGTTGCCTTGGAGTATAACGATTCTTATTTGGAGAATATCTTCACCTACGCGAATACCATTAATACCCACGAGGGTGGTTCTCACCTCGTTGGGTTCAAGAAAGCGCTAACCAGAACGCTCAACGATTATGCACGTCGGCACAAGCAGCTCAAGGATAATGTAAGTTTTGCTGGCGAGGATACACGCGAGGGATTGACCGCGGTAGTTTCAATTAAAATAAAAGACCCGCAGTTTGAAGGACAGACCAAAACAAGACTGGGTAACTTGGAAGCAAAAGGTGCGGTTGAATCCCTGGTCAACGAACAGCTCACATCCTTTCTGGAAGAAAACCCGAAGTACGCGAATATTATTATCGGTAAGATCAAGGAGGCAACTAAATCCAGGTTAGCAGCAAAGAAGGCTCGCGAATTGACCCGGCGCAAGTCTCTGCTCGAAAGTGAAACTCTACCCGGCAAGCTCGCTGACTGTTCATCGACAAACCCTGATGAGTGCGAAATCTTTGTTGTTGAAGGCGATTCTGCAGGCGGTAGTGCCAAACAAGGTAGAGACCGGAAGTTTCAGGCTATCTTACCCCTGCGCGGTAAGATTCTGAATGTTGAAAAAAGCGGTTTGAACAAGATATTGAGCAATACTGAAATCAGAACCCTCATCTCAGCAATTGGTTGTGGCATTGGAGAAGATGACTTTGATGCTTCCAAGGTGCGTTACAAGAAGATTGTCATTATGACTGATGCTGATGTTGATGGTGCCCATATCAGAACGCTATTGTTGACATTCTTCTTCAGGTTTATGCGAGACTTGATCGACAGTGGAGTCATCTATATTGCTCAGCCACCGCTCTACAGGGTGCGGGCCAACAAGAAAGAAACCTATCTGTTCTCTGATGACGAGCTTCAGAAATTCATGAAAACCAAACCCGGCAAGAACCCAAACATCCAACGTTACAAAGGACTTGGCGAAATGAACCCGCAGCAATTGTGGCAGACAACGATGGACCCTGAAAGACGTGTTCTTAAGAAAGTCAATATGGAAGATGCCGCTGAAGCAGACCGTCTCTTTTCCATACTAATGGGCGGTGAAGTGGAACCGAGAAGGAAATTCATTGAAGAAAATGCAAAATATGTGGTAAATCTGGATGTGTAACTGGTAAGGAGGCTCAATGGGACGGATTGATCTTTTGAAAGAACTGACCGATGCATTTGGAGTATCTGGATATGAACAAGATGTGGTTAGCATATTAAAGAAACACTTCAGCGATCATGCACAGATCGCAAAAGATAAATTAGGCAGTGTTATTGCAAAAAAAGTGGGCACGAGCGAAAAACCTAAAATAATGTTCGCCGCCCACATGGACGAAGTGGGCTTCATAGTAAAAGAAATCACCAAGCAAGGTTTTATCAAATTCATAACCATTGGTGGATGGTGGACTGGGAACTTACCGGGTCTACGGGTCAGGATAAAGACAAGAAAAGGTAAATACATACCAGGTGTTATCGGACTTAAGCCAATACATGATTTAACTGAAGAAGAACGCAAAAAACTACCCAAGGCTGAGGATATGTATATCGATATCGGTGCAACCAAAACATTTGACATTAAGGAAAAACTCGGTATCAAACCAGGTGATCCAATCATCCCGATGGCTGACTTCAAACAACTTGCAAATAATGATCTGTATCTGGCAAAGGCGTGGGACGACAGGATTGGGTGCGCTCTGCTCATTGACCTGCTCAATAACTTAACCGCAATCGAACACCCCAATAGTGTCTATCTTACTGGCACAGTACAAGAAGAAGTTGGCTTAAGAGGTGCTAAAACCAGCGCTTTTGCCGTGTCACCAGATATCGGTTTTGCTCTAGACGTATCCATTTGTCGTGATACACCCGGGAATAATGAGGCCGATGCAGTTGAAAGACTCGGTGGCGGTGTTGGTTTGTTGATTTATGATAGAACCATGATCCCCCATACAAAACTGAGGGATTTTGTATGCGAACTCGCTGATTTAAACAATATCCCCTATCATTTTACATCCATAAAAGGAGGCTATGACACGGGGATGATTCATCTAACAAACTTCGGTGTACCGAGTTTGGCTATCGGCGTGCCAAGCCGATACGTCCATTCGGCGTCGAGTATCATATCATTAGAAGATTACGAACATGTGCTAAATCTGATAA
>JAUWLY010000169.1 GCA_030613445.1 Candidatus Stahliibacteriota bacterium
GCACGAGCCATTCCAACGATCTTTGTATATGGGGCACCCAGCGCAATGGCTTTGAAGATATGGTCTTCAAGCGAGAAACCACCAGCAAAGGCAAGATCAGCTACGTACTTACCTTTTTTTGCGAGCTTATCAGTATAGAAATAAGTAAGCGAGTGGATTTCAACCGGTGGCATACCCCATTCATTCATCATGCGCCATGGGCTCATTCCAGTACCACCACCAGCACCATCTACGGTTAAGAGATCGATTTTTCCTTCCGAGGCAAATTTCACTGCCCGTGCAAGGTCAGCCGGACGATAAGCACCGGTTTTCAGAAAGATATATTTCGCGCCTGCCTTGCGTAATTCTTCAACTCTTTTAAGAAACGCTTCTTTTTCCACCATACCAATTCTCGAATGCCTTTCGAATTCGGTAAAAGATCGTCTCTCAAAGGCTTTAATTACATCCGGATCTAGCGGATCGGGTAATACGATATAGCCGCGTTTTCTCAAAATCTGAGCTTTTTTAAGATCTTTGATCTTTACTTCACCGCCAATATCTTTGGCTCCCTGACCCCATTTTAGCTCAACTGCTTCAACACCTAGTTTCTCGATTGCATATTCTTGCACGCCAAGTATTGTGTCTTCGACATTGGCTTGTAGAATGATCATTCCAAAACCATCTCTTTGCCATTTCTGATAGGTGCTAATGCGGTATTCCAGGTCTGGTGCTTTGAGAATTCTTCCATTTTTGATCACGCTTGTCATGTCCATTGCCACGACATTCTCTCCGATCGTGAGCATGCATCCAGCCAAGGCCGTGCCAATTGCTAATCCGTCCCAATTGTTCTTTGCTATGTTTGTTGAACCCAACCCCGGAACGACCATTGGGAACTTCAGTTTGATGCTTTTCGCCGCGCCGATTTTTTGCTTCAGATCGACATTTGGGAAGATTGCTTTATCAGAATCCGCTTCAATGCCAATTGCTCCAACTGCAGTCCCCATGATATTGAAATGCGAATAATCAACCGGGTAATTCTTTTCAGAAGCTGCAGTGAGTATACCAAAGGGCTGTGGATAAATCACTTCATGACCTCGATACGCAGACTTACCTATTTCACACATACCAATACATCCATCTACACATGTCGCACACATTCCGCTAAGCGGAACTATTGAGTCTTCGGTTCTATTCTTTGTTAATGTTGCAGCTGATGCATTTATTCTTGATAAAGACGGCATTTTTATCTCCTTTCGATTCAGCCAGAGGCTGAATACACAGATTTCCGCGGATAACGACGCGGATGGACACAGAATTTTTTTATAATGTTCATTTCTTCTTTTTTATCTGATCCGGCCTTCCTTCGCAAGTGCCACAGTCACCTGTGGTTCCCATCCAGCATTGGTAATCGTCGTGGGTTTCGATACAGGTTGGTTCGAGCGAGAGACAGGCATTACAGACATCAGTTGATGCAGCGGGTCCTTGACATCTTAATTGACAGGCAGGACAAATGTATATGCAGCCACCACACAACCTGCAGACTTCAGATTTGATATTAAATGGTGTGGTGATTTTTTTCTTATAACCACGTTTCACAAAACCAATTGCACCGGATTGCATCTGCTCTTTACACATTCGAACGCAGAGTCCACAGAGTATACAATCATCGTTCCTTACTGGAAAACGAATTTTTCTAACATTATATTTTGATGCCAGATCTTGAATCGTCTTTGATGATGGACATACTGACAAGAGGAGTTCAATCATCATCTTACGGGCATTGATGACCCTTTTGGTGTTAGTTCTGACTTTGAGTTCTTGCTCAAGCGGATATGTGCAGGAGCTCACGAGCTTTGTTTGCCCCTCCTCACCAATCTCTACGAGACACAAGCGACATCCGCCGTATGGTGACAATCCTTCGTCGTAGCAGAGCGTGGGGATTTCAATGCCGTAGAATTTACACGCTTCAAGGATCGTATATCCCTCAGGAATCTGGACCTCGAGGCCATTCAAAGTGAAGACAATCATTTTTTCTCCTTTTTATCATCCAATTCCTTTACTTCAAAATCGCACCTCAAGCATCGTTTGGCTTCTCTTATGGCTGATTTTTTGTCTAAACCTAAATCAACTCCTTTAAAATTCTTGTTTCGGTTAGCAACAGAAAGCTGTTTGGCTTCTTGTCTTTGGGTGTCAAAGACTTCCTCTACTTTTAGTTTCACTGGTTCTACATAGATCGACGGTCTTGTGACCGTGTAGGTGAACTCGATCGGTTTCCCTTTTATGTATCTATCGATTGATTGGGCGACCTTTTTGCCATCTGCCATGGCTTGGATTACTGTGCTTGGACCGCGTATTACATCACCCCCTGCGAAAACACCATTCACGTTGGTCGCCAGCGTTGTGTTGTCTACAACTACTGTATTCCACCCGGATACATTGAATTCGTAATCTTCACCAAGACAGGAGATATCAGGTTGTTCGCTTATTGCCTGGACCAATGTGTCTATTCTTAGCTGAAATTCAGAGCCTTTAATGGGGATGGGTCGTCGTCGTCCGGATTCGTCCACACTACCAAGTTCCATATTAATGCATTCTATTCCAGTCACTTTTTTATCCTTGGTTGTGACATTAGTAGGTGTTGTTAAGAACTTAATGTCAATGCCTTCCTTAAGAGCAGCATTGACTTCCTCTTCATAAGCTGGCATTTCCGTTCGTGTCCTTCGATACACGATGATTACTTTCTCGACTTCTGGTAGCCGGTTGGCAGTTCTTGCTGCATCAACAGCCGAGTTACCACCACCGACGATTGCGACAACCTTCCCGAGTTTTATTTTCTTACCGAGATGGAAATCGGTGAGTAACTGCATGGCTGGAATGACGCCTTGTGCATCTTCATTTGGGATGGCGAGTCGTATGCTATGATGTGCACCAAAAGCAAGATAAATAGCTTTGTAACCGCGTTCAAACAAGTCATTGGTTGTAAAGTCACGGCCTAACTGTTGGTTTGTTTTTATTTCGACACCAGCATCAATAATTCTCCTTATGTCCTCATTCAGAATCTGACGCGGCAATCTGTATTCAGGGATACCAAGAACGAGCATACCGCCAGCTACAGGTTTTGCTTCGAAGATGGTTGGCGCATAGCCCATTTCAGTTAAGGAGTGAGCCGCGGTGAGTCCTGATGGTCCTGAACCGATAATAGCTACTTTTTCGCCAGTCGGTGTTTTTTTCTTACGTCCAGTACTTTTCCCATTGCCATATTCAACTGCGAAGCGCTTAAGTGCCCGGATAGAAATCGGGTCTCCGCCCTGTCCTGCACGGCATTTGGTCTCGCAAGGGTGATGGCATACAAGCGAGCAAACACCGAGCAGCGGGTTGTCCTTCAAGATAATTTCATATGCCTTCTTGAATTCGCCCCTGGCTATATAGGCGATATACTGTGGTGCTTCAGTATCAATAGGGCAAGTGTGCTGACACGGCGAGGAAATGATTTCTTTGCAAACGGCTGCTGAACATTTCTTGTACTTGATATGCGCAATATATTCGTCACGGAAATACCTGAGGGTACTCAAGACTGGATTTCCTGCGGACTGTCCAAGTCCGCACATCGACGCATCCCTTGTCGCAATTGCGAGCTCTTCGAGCAATTCAATATCCTGCATAGTACCTTGTCCCTTGGTGATCTTGTTCAGAATCTCCCACATCCTCTGGGTTCCTTCACGGCAAGAAAGACACTTGCCGCAGGACTCGTCTCTCAAGAAATTCATGAAGTACTTTGCCACGTCTACGATACAGGTATCTTCATCCATGACAATCATGCCGCCCGACCCCATCATTGAGCCGGCCTTCTTCAGTGTCTCGTAGTCGATAGGCAAGTCGAGTAGCTTTTTGGGAATGCAACCTCCTGAAGGGCCACCTGTTTGAACCGCCTTGAAAGACCTGTGTTTAGGGATGCCGCCGCCGATTTCATAAATGATATCTTTTAGAGTAATGCCCATTGGGACTTCAACGAGACCAGTGTTATTTATCTTGCCGACAAGCGAAAAGATTTTCGTACCTTTACTGCCTTCAGTACCCATCTCTGCAAACCACTTTGCACCCTTCAGTATTATCTGAGGTATGTTTGCCCACGTTTCAACATTGTTGATATTTGTTGGTTTGTTGAATAGACCTTTCTGTACGGGATAGGGTGGCCGTTGTTTTGGAACTCCAACTTTGCCTTCGATCGCGGCGAGCAATGATGTTTCTTCACCGGAAACAAAAGCTCCGGCACCCTGCACAAGTTCCACTGAGAAATCTAATCCGGTTCCCAATATATTCTTGCCCAGCAGACCATATTCTTTAGCTTGTCGAATAGCGATTTTTAGCCGCTTGAGTGCCAGTGGGTACTCAGTACGAATATATATGTAACCGTAGCCCGCACCAATTGCTCTTGCACCGATGGTCATTCCTTCAATGACAGCATGAGGATCAGCCTCAAGAATACTACGGTCCATGAATGCACCAGGGTCTCCTTCATCAGCATTGCAAACAACGTATTTGCCATTGCCGCTCGCCTTGCGGCAGAGCTCCCATTTCAACCCTGTGGGAAAACCTGCACCACCGCGTCCCCTGAGTTGAGAATTTTTAATTTCGGACAGAATTTCTTCGGATCTCATCTTTGACAATGCTTTTTCAAGAGCTTGATAGCCATTGAATGCGATATACTCTTCGATGTTCTCAGGGTCGATGCGACCGCGGTTTTTCAGGACAATCAGCCTCTGGTGTTTGAAGAAGCCTATATCCATTAATTTGGGTATTGGTTTTTCTTCTTCAGGTGGGATGTACATTAGTTTTTGCACTGGACGACCCTTAAGGAAGTGTTCTTTTACCAAGAAGGGTATATCTTCCGCGCTCAATTTCTGATAGAATATGCCATCAGGTTGAACAACTACAATTGGTCCACGTTCACAAAAGCCGTTACAACCAGTAGCTATAACAGCGACTTCATTCTGCAATTTGTGTTTGGCAATTTCCTTTTCCAACACTTTTTTGATTTCAAATGAACCAGCTGCCACGCATCCAGTTCCAGCACAAACCAGTAGATGTGTTCGGTATTGTTTCAATCTAACCTCCTCATTAATGTGTTCTTTCACTGCCAATTGCAAGAACGTAGTCATTTATAATATTACCTTTTATAATATGTATATTCAGAATCTTTTTGATTTTTTCTGCAGTCAAATCTACATACTTTACTGGTGGTTTGCCGGTTATTTCCACGGTTGCCATCGGCTCACGGCTGCAGAGTCCGGCACATCCTGATGTGGTCACGATTATGTCCTTCAGTTTTTTCTTGCCTATCTCTTTGAGTAATGTTGAAAGGATATCACGGGCGCCGGCTGCAATGCCGCAGGTTCCCATATGGACTGTAATTTTAGCTCTTGCTTTACCCTGCCTTAAATTCGCTGTTCTTCTTACCTTTTCTCTTATTTTTTCTAAATCGCCGATTTTTAATTTCCTCATTTGTTGCCCCTTTCAATTGCAGATGACTGATATTGGATTACAGATGACAGTTATTTTTACTGATTTTTTACCTGATATCAGAGATTCATCATCCGACATCCGGAATCGGTTATCTGCCATCAACAAGTTATTGGATTGTATCCGGTATCTCAGATTGTTACTCACAACTTTTCTAACTCCTCGTTTAAATTTCTCCTCAGATGATTAATAACTTCAGGATCATTTAAAGGTAAATCTTTGAGTTCTTGTTTTATTGATTTTGTATCAAAGATAAAGCCATGACTATTTTTATGATGTTCGTATATAAAATCAACATTTAATCCTTGGGTAGCAACCAAAGTGATCAAGGTTTCTGCCATATCGCCGATCGGTTTGCGGTCAATATGGCTATATACAAAAGTAGCTGTTATTGCAGTTCCTTTGCCTTTTTGCGATTCTATATTAAAACTACCGTCTGCTTCTTTAGTTGCCTGTGCAAGCATGGAAAGGCCAAGCCCTATTCGCCTTATTTTTTTTGTACTGTAAAACGGGTCGATAACTTTATCAAGGGTTTTCTTATCAATGCCTTTGCCATTGTCCTGAATTGTTAAAGTTAAAACGTCTTTTTCAATATTTTCATTAATAATTATTTTAATATTTTTTGCACCTGCCGCGATACTATTTTCCACGATATCCAGTACATGAAGTGAAAGATCTCGCATTGCTATGCTTCCATGACGATCTTTCTGCCATTACGCTGGGAGAAAGCCATTTTTATTTCATCAAAGCTTGGCTGCGCGAGCAGGAAAGATGTCGTTGCTTTTCCTATATCTTCCAAAAAGTGAGCGTCGGATGATGTTATTAATGGGTATTTCTCAGTTTTCGGGATATTGATGTTGACCTGAGCAGGTGTCGTATGCGGCGAGATTTCAAGGCCATCGATCTCAAGGTCTTCAGGGATAAACCCGAGGTGCCCTATAATGCTATAGCTCTCCCGGTCAATATGAGAGGCTATGACCAGACCATCATT
>JAUWLY010000067.1 GCA_030613445.1 Candidatus Stahliibacteriota bacterium
TGGATGCTCTCATAATGACTGCACCTTTTGTCCGACCTATCTTGATAAACCATTCAAAGTTAGACCTATAAATGAAGTATTAGAAGATATCGAAACAGCACAAAATGCCATACCAGAAACGCGCAGGGTTTTTTTAGCTGATGGTAATGCAATGGTGTTACCATCTAAACAACTTCTACCAATACTCGATGCTCTCAATACTGCTTTTCCCGAACTCCAGAGAATCGGTATATATGCTAATGCCAAAGATATCCTCGATAAAACAAACGAGGAATTGCAGATATTCTTTAATAAGAAATTAACGATAATATATATCGGACTGGAAAGCGGCAGTGACAAAGTACTGAAAAGAGTGAACAAAGACGCCACTGCACAGGAAATCATCAAGGCAGTTCTTAAAACCCAGAACGCAGGTTTTAAAGTATCGGTTATTGGCCTGCTTGGCCTGGGTGGGATTGACTTATGGCAAGAACATGCCCAAGCAACTGGTCAAGCGGTCAGTGCGATGAGCCCGAGGTTCTTTTCTTTACTCACTTTGATGGTCGTGCCCGGAACCGTGCTGCACGAGCAGGAACAGAGCGGAAAATTCTCTCTACCTCAACCCCTTGAAATGCTGAAAGAAATGAGAGTTATAATAAAAAACACTGATGTTCATGCAGGATGCATCTTTCGTACTAACCACGCATCTAACTATCTTGCGCTCGAAGGTCGTCTTCCAAAAGATAAAGAAAGACTGCTGCAGACTATTGACTCTGCCCTTAGCCAGGGTAAATCAAGCCTTAGACCCGAGTATTTAAGAGGGTTATGAAACCGAACAACCGAACACCTGCTCCCATAATGCATAACCGAACAACCGAACACCTGCTCCCATAATCTCATTCCTCTATACATTCACCGGTCATCGGCACAAACCTGACCGGAACAATACTTTTGGTCTTAATTCCACCATCGCTCTTTTCGAGTAGTTTCAGTTCCTGATAAAGGGTGCCCACCGGAATAATCATCCTACCACCGTAAGCCAGTTGCTCGATGAGTGGCTGGGGGATATAAGGGGGCGCACATGTCACAATGATGGCATCAAATGGAGCATATTCTTCCCAACCAATGTAACCATCACCACATTTGACTGTAATATTGGTGTAGCCAAGATCGTTTAAAAGCCTCTGAGATCCCTTAGCCAGTGTCTCCACTATTTCAATGGAATACACATCTTTTGCCAATTCCGCCAAGATGGCTGCTTGATAACCTGAGCCTGTTCCTATCTCTAACACCTTTTCATTTCCACTCAGTGCTAAGAGCTCGGTCATCAAAGCCACTATATAAGGTTGAGAGATTGTTTGATCCTCTTTTATAGGTAATGGTCGATCAGTATAGGCAAGAGATTTAAACGCATCAGGAACAAACTTATGTCTCTCTACCTTAAGCATCGCGTTTAGCACTCTTTCATCTTTAATACCCCTACTCTTTAACTGTGTTTCAACCATGTTTTCTCTCATTGAGAGAAAATCTACCTTTGGCTTTTCAGCCCTAGAATCCTTGGTAGGACCTTTACAAGACAAAAATAAGGATAGTAGTATCATACAAAGAGTGAATGCCTTCATATTTACCTCCTTTTTTATTTCACGAGGATAATTTTTTTAATCTCTGAATGTTCTTCAGTATTAAATTTAATAAAATAAACACCTTGAGATAAATCGGTTACATCAAATATTTTATTATAATTCCCAGCATTTTGTTTTTCCTTTATGATCTCTCTAACCAACCTTCCAATCACATCATACAATGATAAGTTAACTTTTGTTTTTTGAGGTAAAATATAGCTGATGTTACATTCTTTTCGAAATGGATTTGGGTACACATGTAATTTTGTCATTTGATGTTGGCAATCTAACATTTGATCATCTTCTTCAACGTTGACGAGACTGCCATAATACGCATAAGCACGTCCCTCGTTTAATTCACCATTATCATAATAATAAGCACCGACAATCACATCCGAATATCCATCTCCATTTACATCACCTGCTGTGGAGACTGACCGACTGAAGTATGCAGCCTGCTGATCTGATTCTGCAGTCCAGACCGGTACTGTATCTAATCCTGTAGCGTTACCCTGATATGCAAATGCACGACCCTCATTATCTTCACCGTTATCATATGTCTGGGCACCAATTATCACATCAGAAAACCCATCATTATTTATATCTCCTGCCGTAGAAACCGAACGACCAAAGTAGGCACCAGCTTGATTTGACTCTGCAGTCCAGGCCGGGATGGTATCCAAGCCTGAAGCACCACCATGATACACAAATGCCATACCCTCATCAGGTTCACCATTATCATAATGACGAGCTCCAATTACTACATCAGCATACCCATCACTATTCACGTCACCTGCCAAAGATACTGAAATACCAAAACGTGCACCAGCCTGGTCTGATTCTACAAACCAATCAGGGGTCAATGATAAACCTGATGAATCACCATAGTACACAAACGCACACCCCTCATTATTCTGCCCATTGTCATAGTAATAAGCAGCAACTATTACATCTGAAAAACCATCCCCGTTTACATCGCCAGCAGTTGAAACAGCATTACCAAAACGTGATGCTGTCTGGCTTGATCCAACAGTCCAGTCCGGAGTAGCTGATAGTCCAGATAGACTACCATTATAAACAAATGCGCGGCCTTCATCCATTGATCCGTAGAAAGGAGCACCGATGATTACGTCTGAATACCCGTCACCATTCACATCCCCTGCAGTTGACACACAAGTACCAAAATGTGCATGTGCATCGTCACATTCTGCTGTCCAGTCCGGAATAGTATCTAATCCTATTGCACTACCATAATACGCATAAGCACGGCCCTCATCCTCTTCACCATTATCGTACTGGTATGCACCAACAATCACATCTGAATATCCATCTCCGTTCACATCGCCTGCACTAGATACCCAAATGCCAAAACGCGCGTCAGGTTGATCTGATTCTGCTGTCCAATCCGGAATAGTATCTAATCCTATTGCACTACCATAATACGCATAAGCACGTCCCTCACCCTCTTCACCATTATCGTACTGGTATGCACCCACAATCACATCTGAATATCCATCTCCGTTCACATCGCCTGCTGTAGAAACGGAAATACCATAAAAAGCATATGCTTGGTTTGATTCGGTAATCCAATTAGCTTGTCGAGCAACTGTGTTCAACCATTCTGCAGATACTGCTGTATTATTTTGATGCCCAGATGTAATTATTAACAGTGGCAATAGAATCTGATATAGTATCATATCCCTCCTCTTTCTTTTCACTCATTAGTCTTACTTATCACTCCTCTGTGGAAAAACGAACAGAGGAAATAGGGAGCTATCATATTTCATACACAAAATGACATAATAAAATGCAAACACCATATAAATTCTAATTTCTCATCTGATCCGTATTATTCTTTGTTGAATCTTACCATCAATTTCTACAAAATATATGCCTGGTGCTGGATTAAGATCAGGAACCTCGCGCCCGGTGATATCGAAGAGTCTCCAATTGTGATCTTTCGATAATCGTATCGGTCCGGCAATGATTGTTGCGGGTAAAAGTGATTTTTTCACTGGCTTTATAGCCACTTCTTTAACACCCGGAACACCATCAAAGAGTTCATCCCAGGAATACCATTGTTTGCCCTGTGAATAAGCAGGTCGATAACAACGGGCATAACTCACGCCAACACATGGCCAATCAGGATGTTCTATCGCAACATTTGATCGTAGGACCATTGAATGATACGTGCAATGACTGGTACCAGCATCATAACTGATCGCAACCGTATTGGCAATCCTCATTATGCGCGGCGTGGTTAACTGATAGTCCGAGTTTAGTGAATCAGCAAGTCGTTGGTATCGCCAGCAGCTGGTCGGTGTATAGAGCAGGCGGTCATGATTGGTTACAGCAAGATTCCAGGTTGAATTTATCGGCGGTGGAATATAATTATACGAAGCAAACCGCAGCGTGTCAGCAATATGATTGATTTCAAGAACCGCACCTGGGATTGGATGGGATGCGTCATAAGAAGAATAACAATGAATATCATTTGAACGTATATGCTCGGAATGGATTTTCATCGAATCGATATCGTATATATCGTTCACACCGCTGCCGTCCGGGTCTCTCATTTCAACTGCAAGCCGGCTGGATAAAAAATCACCGAGCAGGGAATTCGGTGGAATCGCATTGGTTTCAGGTTGGTTGCCGGTGTTCTGGGACATCCCAACACCATGTTCATTAAGACACGAAAACGCGCCAAAGATACCCGCCATGCTCACATTGAAGAACCTTTGCTCATTTGGATCGCTGGGCGAGTAAGCAATTATCAAAGAAACATTTGCGAGCGTCGTATACAAACCAACCCTTCCATCGACATTGCGAGCAATGATGAATCCACCCAGCAAGGTGTCATCACTGGCGGTTGATTGCCCCCAGCCAGAAAGACTCGAACATAGAAATGTGGTTGTATCGCCACCGGCAGTAATCGTCAATAAATCCTCTGTTGTCAAATCTCTATCCAGAGCAGGATGATAAAGACTTACTCCTTTGGCGACCATGCCATCCAAAACGCCCTGTGCTTCATCCTGAAATTTTTGTGGCACATAATACTTTTCGCGAAACCAGGGAAGGTAACCGTACTCATAAGAAGCTGGTGTTATCGAATGATAACTTGTATTGCCAATCCATTTATGGATAAATACCGCCATTATCTCTTCAGCAAGAAAATACCCATGGGCAAATCCCATCTCATAATGAGTACCCCAGACCTGCAGGTATTTCTGGGAAGGTGGTCCTTTGGTACGCAACCGACCGTTGCATATATGCGGTTGCGCAGTCATATTAGGCAGAGTTATGTCGTCTAATCCGATTGTCTGTTGCAAGGGTATGCGCCGTGCTCGAAAGGCTACGTAGATAGGTGTTCCACTATAGGAACTCAAAGATACAGTTCTCTGGGTCCATGCTGTGCTGGTGAGCAGTAGACTTTGTACAATAACAAATGTCGTCATTGACGGCGGTGATGTTGTGGATACCATGATATCAAGTGTACACGGTGTTGTTGTTGTTGAAATACACCAGAAACTTGTTATTGTATCACTGCCCTGCGGCAGGATACGCGGGGTAATGAGGTAGTCTTTATTAGTGTACGCGAGTCCGCTGTAGGTCGTATCATAATAACATATCGCCGCATACACGCCTGAATGCCCCTGACAGACGGTCCTGAACCACACCGCGTCAAGAGCATCCTCGTTCACGATCAACCAGTCATTGGGTGGAAAATAACTTTGTGATTCAAAAGTCTCGGTCCAGGCACAGAACATTAAAATAATAAATAAAGACACCTCATAACTCCATTGCTAATTCATAAGCGCCTGTGAATGTCTGTCTCACCCAGACATTCAACTATCAAGGATAACAAATAGAATTTCATTTGATGATTATAACCTTCTCAAAAGTTGTCAGGTCTCCATTAACCAATCTAAAAAAGTATACGCCTGCAGGTAATTTAGTATTTAGGTTTTTGGACCCTCCTTCTACATATCCCGTATAAAGGCTTTCCACGAACCTACCACTCACATCATATGCGTCCAGTCTAATCTTTCTTTTTTGTGTGCAGCTCAGATTGATTGTCAGTTGTCCTGAATTTGGATTTGGAAATATGCCAAATGAAGCAACTATCGTCTTCTCTTTTAGCTCTTCAGTACCAATAGCCCTACCAAATTGTCTCAAAGCGGGATCGCCGAAAAGGTTGTAGTGATATATAATTATCCAGAAGCCAGAGATACCCATAAAATCATTTCTGGCAATGTCATACGCATTGCCAATAATACCACTGCTCAAGGTCGTATCTTGCATAAGCCGTTTGAAAAAATGATATGGGATTCCGTCCATATCTGCAAGAGACAGCCAGGCAATGCGGGAACTGCTGATGACCGCAGATGAACCACGGTATAATAGATGCCCACCCAGACAATAGACTTCTGGCTTACCACACAGACATGATCTGAGGAACGTTGTTGCTGGATGGTCATTGTCCAAAAGAAAAACATCATTTCTATGAAGAGACAAAGGCCAACTCATCTCGTTGTTTTCTGGAATACTATCACCATCATCCCATGCCCATATTTTTCTCGCATAACAATCGTAGCTGCCATGATGGCATTCGTACATTATTCCTTTGCTCTGCCAATACATAATGTGATTATCCTTTGTAAGTGAGTCTGTACACGAAAATATACTGGGTCGAAGGCCTGCCTGCTCATATAGAGTCACCGCATTTGTAGAATCGAGAATCCCATCATTAAAAAGTTCTTCTGTAAAAGAAGCTCCATCAAGCCTAAAGCTTCCACCATTGTTCTCATTTTCAAAATAATACATAGCAGCTGGTAGCAGTGAAGCAGTCTTATATAATATATCTGTATTGCTGTCAAAGGAGATCATTTTGGTGCAAATGTCTTCAATAACATAATCAGTGCTATATGGTATCCTTCCTAAATGAATATCTGCATGATAGTCAGGATTATCTTCACCGTTGGGTTGGGTGAGCGAATCATAGACCTCACCATAGTACTCGTCACGATCGCTGTTCCATGACAACGTATCGTGATCAGTTAATTCGGCATAGTACAGATCACTCGGGATTGGTGAAATATTAGGGTCATCATATGGACTATCCGGATCATTATTAAAAGGAACCAAATTACGCCATGGTATATCACTTATGAATCCTACCAGTAGTGTATATTCGATATCAGGTAAATTTTGTCTCAAGTAGTTTCTAATCTTCTGCTGCAGATCAATCCCTGGTATATTTGACTCGATATATTCCTTAGTTACTACATTCACATCATAACCCTGCATTTGCCTATAGGCGACAAGGGAGTTAACAGTGTTCTGGAGTGAATCCGAAATGATTATGTAGTATCCATTCGCCCTCTTCGGTGAATAAGTTTTATACCAAGTTTGTGCATCCTGCCAATTATATATTACTTCCTGCGCAATTTCATCATAAGTAATATCATCCCTCAATTGTTGCCAGAACTGTGCTCGTTCGCTTCCAGGATTTGGCATCCTGTATCGTATGTCGACACTGATATTCGGTGAATAGTATAATCTCTTTGATTTCGGTCTATAAGCAAAATGGTAACAGATAACTGTCACAAGAGTATATTTTCTCAATCCTCCTTTTGACAGTACGCCACCATAGTCTTGAGGAAAGAAATTATCACTTTTGTAGAACTTATCTTTCTTCAGTTTACATGATTCCTGAATTCTCTTAAGTAGATTTTCGTCATTTATAAGGGGAATCGGCGGTGGTGTAGGTGATATTGCATAACTTCCTATTTCCATTTTCATACCTGCAAAATTAACACCCTCAACAATAGCGCCAGGTGGCAGGGCAATCGTCACTGTTTTGCAGGGTAGATTCGGTGCACCAGGTATATTGATATACGAGCCGTCTTCGACCACAAGAGCATCATCAGCTAAACGAAATTCTGGTGCTTCCACAGTGACACTCAACACATGTGCCCAGCCATATAGTGTCAAAAAAAATAGAATAAATAATCGCATATCTATCCTCCTTATCTATTAAATTGTAACTCATCTAGGTGAAGTGTCAAGGAATAATTGTTAAATCACGGACGAGCAGTCCGCAGGTCTACCTCCTCATCACTCAACTCACCAGGATGTTATTGACGATAAACAGGCAAAATAATGGGAATGCTGTTGGAAAAAGTGACAGGTTTTGACATTCGACAAAACTTAAAGTTACACCTGGTTTTTTTTAACTAGAAACCGATGCCATTTCTCTTTCTGTCCTCTGGTATCTTTCTGGTCTAGTATCCAGTATCTGTCATCTGTAGTTATTGATTTGATCCCAAATCAGCCACAGCCGCCTTTACTGACTGATCACATTTTCGGTAATAAAATTTATTACCCTGTTTTGGTATTCACTACCGAGGATCTCAGGGATATCATCATGGGATGCTCCATCAATCCACAAACTTTCTTTTGGCGCTACTGCCTTATCCCACAGTAAATCAACATGCCGGTCAAATACGACAAAGTCATCAACCTTACCATGCATCATGAATAATGCACACCCGATATCCGCAATCCTCTTTTCATTATCAAAATCAGCTTCCGCAACATAGTAACCTGGGAGATTAATTAATGCACCATCGTGCAAGAGCGCGGTTACCGAAGCTGGCGATGCTTCAAGTATGAGAGCTGAAGCATTATCAATATCCGCACTCAAGTAAGTCGCCACGAAAGCACCGAGCGACCATCCATAGTACACGATCTTTGATGTATCGATATCAGTACGCGAACACACATAATCCAGTGCTTCTTGACCATCAGAATAAAAGGCTTCGCCTGACGGACTCCCCTTGCTTTTTCCATAGCCCTGGTAATCGAAAATAAAAATATTATAACCCATCTCCCACAAATACTCTACACGTCCCCAGTAACGGTTAATGTTTTCAGCCTTACCATGACAATAGAGGATGGTAACCTGGTTATTGAATGACGAATCAGGATTGCCCTGTACAAAAAATCCATAAATTGTATTGCCCATTGAGGTAAGCATAATCTCTTCATAAAGCGAATCAGGTATGGTAAATCTCACATTCCAGTCTTCATCGATATCTTCTGGTTGGAGATACTCATCAACTGTCGTTGGATCAAAAAGAAAATCATCGAGACTGAACGGACGTGTGCAAAACAGACTCAACATAAAAATCATTAAGAGAATAGTCTTCATCTTCATTGATCACCTCCCACTAGAACTTATAAGATAATCCCCAGACAAAACCAATCGCACCATGTTCTGCAGGGATTATAGTGTAATCGACAACACGGTCAGCACTATTTTCAGTCGGTGCATACCACTTTCCTTCCAGGTTGATAAAGAAACGACCGAGGGTGAATTCGGCACCAATTAATGGAACAGAAACAAAATAGGGATTAGTATATTGAACCATATTTTGAATGCCAAAATAAAAAGCGTGTTTGTTTTGAGAAAATGAGTAACTGCCAATTAAACCTATTTCCGGATAAACCCGTATGCTTGAAAAATCATTCATATGGTAAAATGCATACAGGGTGCCTTCAAAAGCTAGACTTGGTCGCCAACCAGATTGTTGCACAAAACATCTGGTCACGCCGACATCAAGTCCGATATTCCCCAGAACCATCATGGTTGGGTGAATGCCACAGTGCAAATCCATATTATCGGTTAACCCTCGCCGGTAGCGGAGAACTGAATACGGTATCGGCATTTTGATATCAAAAACTGGTGCAACCGGACCACCTGAGGAAAGCGCAACTGAACTTTTGCCTTTGCCGAGTGGTCTAACCGAGGCTACAGTACCGCACTGTTGTACTCCCAGCAAAACCGTGATAAAGCAGCACGCTATTATTATGCGCCTATTTCTTGTCATGATTTCACCTCCCTTTGATCACAGTGATGGCTAAATATTCTTTTATCTTATTATATAAAACTTCCCTCTTATACACTATCCCACACTATCCACTGTGCACGATATTATCCAGAAATTTACTGTAGTGTCAAGCTTTGAGAAGCGATCAGGCGGTGCGCAAAAAAGCGATCAACTCTGCAAGTTTTTCCAAAGGCACTGCTAATATACCAGGGTGATAAGTTACTGACTGGATATATAGAGTTTTTTGTCCATTCTTATTGTGAAAATAGAATTCATAAGACGGCGTTTCAAAAGGTAGCTTTGCAGCATCTTGCGGTACGATGTTCTGTGCAGGGGTTTTTGATGTACCTTGTGCTCCTTCTTTTATCAAACGATCTTTTGCCATAAAACTCCTTTCTTATATAATTATAACTATCTGGAGCAAATCCACAAGGGGGGTATTTTAGGCTTAAATATGTTTAAGTATTGACACACTAGCAGCGCGAAAATGACAAGCAGGCACTCATTTCTTGACATGCAATTGTGTAGATGTATAATTATTAGTCAAAGCTAACCGGAGGATTTATGAATAGAAGAAAATTCTTGAAAGTGCTCATTGCAGGTGGCGCTGGTACAGTGTTCAGCAAAGTATTCGCTCAAAAATCAATCTCAAGGACCGCCGGGAAAAGATTTTTGCCGCCCATGCAGGTTAATACATTCTCTACTGAAATCGTTTTGAATACACGCCGTTCTTACCACTCGGGCTATAGTGGAACTCTGTCCGATCAAATCCTTGCCAATGTCCTTTGGGCAACCGCACAAGCGCCTTTAATCGGAACGTCGCGCATAATTTACGTTGCGCGACCAGATAATGTTTACTTGTATGACCCGGTGGCGCATGATATTTTTCTGCACACAACGGGTAATCATCTTTCTGAAGGAAATCTTGCTTTTGAGGTAGGTGTAGCCAGTGATCTGATCGAAGACGCGGGAACCGCATTACAGTTTGCGCATCTCGCCTCACATTCTTT
>JAUWLY010000171.1 GCA_030613445.1 Candidatus Stahliibacteriota bacterium
AACCAAGACAGGCGGCGCAGGCATTAGCCGAAGGCTCTTTACTTGCATTGTACGAATTCAAGAAATACAAGAAATCCGACAAGAAACCGATCACGCATTTCTCAATCGTTGAGCTGGACCGCAGAAAAATTTCCGAGTTCAAAAAAGGCATTGGCTCGGGCACGATTCTTGCACGGGCACAGAATATCGCGCGGGATTTCATAAATGAACCTGGTAATAACCTGACCCCCGAGAAACTTGAACTCAAATTAAAAAAGGCGATAAAGGCTCTGGGTTTGAGCAAAACCATTGAGTATCGATCCTTGAAGAAAAAAGACCTCGAAGCATTGAAAATGGGTGCCTTGATGTCGGTTACAAGAGGCAGCAATAATAGACCCGTGTTCATTGTTCTTAGATACAAAAATGCGCGTAAACCCCTGACATGTTTGATCGGCAAAACTGTCACCTTTGACTCGGGAGGAATTTCCTTGAAATCTCCATCAGGTATGGCACGCATGAAGGGCGATATGTCTGGTGGTGCAGCAGTGATCGGTGCAACCCTTGCGCTTGCCAAAACAAAAGCCAAGGTGAATCTCATGACTATTATCCCGGCGGTGGAGAACATGCCCTCGGGGACTGCATCAAGACCGGGCGATATCGTTACCGCAATGAACAAAAAAACTATTGAAATTATTTCAACCGACGCAGAAGGCAGAATGACTTTGGCCGATGCGATCAGTTATGCCGAACAGAAAGGAGCCAAGACGATAATCGACATCGCTACATTGACTGGAGGTTGCGTTGTTGCACTAGGCGACATCACTGCCGCAGTCATGGGCAATGACCAACGCCTGATCAATCTGCTGCTCAGCTGTGCAGAAAAAACCGGCGAGAGAATGTGGCAATTACCTTTGTTCAATGAATATGAAAAACAAATAAAAAGCGATATCGCTGACGTTAAGAACTCAGGCGGTCGAGGAGGATCGACTATTACTGCAGGCTTATTCCTGAAAAAGTTTGTCAATAAAACACGGTGGCTCCATATTGACATGGCAGGCAAAGAAATAAGTGAAAAGGAAAGCTTCTATACACCAAAAGGCGGAACTGGATACGGTGTAAGGACTCTCTTTGAATTTGTCATTGGACTCGAATAGCTTTGCTAGCCTTTCTACTCATAGCAACAGGCTTGAACAGCGCATCAACGCCCATCAACTATTATACCTTGTCTAATCCATCATTTACTGCATTTCGCGGTAATTATCAAGTATTTATTGAACCCAAGGATATCGGAGAAATCGCTGTTTTTAGCTGTGCAGCACGTTTTTATGACTGGGGACTCGGTTTTTCCAATATGCATGAAGGTATCGAGCGGAGAAACTGGGTAAGTATCAGCCACCACCTAAGAAAAATACCGGTATCTCTTGGACTCAACGCAGGGATCATCAAGGTTTACGACAATGCAGACGGATTATTTGACCTGGGGGTCTGGTACCGGACTAAACTGTCTTTTGGAGCAAACTATTCGAACATATTGAACGAAGACAGGATACTGAGAGCAGGCCTATCTTATACATGGAAGCAGTTTACGGCAGGCGTTGAAATCGAAGACTCAACACGCACCCAGAACCTAACCCCTCACGCGATAATCGGTTTCCGACAACCGGTTGGAGATTTCTCTTTGAGGGCATATGCAGGATTCTGTCCGGGGGCATTGAGTGCTGGACTGGGTATCGAATTCAGAGATTTCATAAGCGGCATGGTTTTCCTTAAGGACAGCACGGTGAACGTGATCATTGGACTGCATTTCCGACCACCGGTAAAAGTAAAAAAAGTCACAGTCGTTGACACCTTATTCGTTCACAAAAAGGTGATCGTCGAAAAACCCGCGATAAAAAAAGAGCCGGAGCCTAGCCCGGTCAAAGCGCTATCAAAAAAAGACCGGCAATACTGCGAAAAACACTACTTGAAGGGTATCGAGTACTATGTAAGCAACCAACTCAATAAAGCGATTGCTGAATGGAAACTGGTTGCTAAAGTCTACGCTGATTATAAAGATGTCAAGCGTTATTTAGAAAACGCGCAGACAAAACTGGAGTTATTGGAAGAATAAATTGTACGATCTCAGCAACAGACACGTAACCCCTATATGAGTGAAAAGCTTTCAGATATAACCATATGTGAAAAATGCGGGCATAGAAACAAAAAGGATGTGACGCACTGCACTCATTGTGGAAATGAAATGTACCGCGACTATTATAAAGGAGTCTGGCTGAGAAATACTATCATTACATTTATACTCTTTTTGGTGCCCTTTTTCATACTCTTCTATATCATAAATGTCGAAATAGGCACGCACTTTGAGAATCAGGTAATGCACGGTTTGGACTACTCGGTCGATATGAATGTACGAACAGTCAAATCATTCCTGGATGAAAGAAAACAGGATCTATTATCGGTAACCAGGTTGGATATAGCTCGGTTCACAGAAATACAGAACAAGGAGTCATTCTTTGATAGTTACCTCGCAGAAAACCCCTGGTTTGATTTCATTGCGGTGGCTGATCTTCAAGGCAATGTTGCATTCTCTACCAATGGTCTGCAGGCTAACATCGCACATAAGGACTACTTCAAAAGAGCTTCGCAAGGGCAATTTGTCACCAGCAGCCTGTTTTACTCAGAGATTCTAGATACGATCGCGATGTTAGTCTCATCTCCTCTATTCAACCAAACCAACAAGATGATCGGAGTGATCTTCGCTTCCTTATCTCTTAAAACATTTTACGATTTGATGGTGGATTTACGCATCGGTAAAACGAGCGAAGTATTCCTTGTTGATGAACGCGGCTTCTTCCTATCACCCTCAAGGCTCGGCGGCGAGGTGTTGAAAGAATATGGGCACTTCAAAGGCGAGGAAAACCCCCACACAGGTAGAGGTGGCATCATTACACACCTTGACTACCGGGGTGAGAAAGTACTGTGTGCTTACCGGAAATTTGACGACCTTAACTGGTATCTCGTTTCTGAAATGGACGTAGCAGAGGCACGAGCTCCAATAACAAAACTTAAGAATGTTCTATTCACAACGTTTTTCATATTTGGCTGCTTCTTGCTGCTTTCTTCAGTGCTGTTCTCAAGACGAATGACACAAGTCCTCAAAAACCTCACGCGCAACCTAAAAACCACGCTTGATGATCTCAGTAAGAAAAAAAATACGATCAACACCATCAACAGAGAACTGCGGGACCGACTGCACGAATGCGAAGCACTGGGTACACAGATCCGGGTATCTGAAGAATACATCAAGAACATAATCGATAGTATTTCAAGCGGTCTTATTGCCATTAATAAATCAAAGGCAATAACTTACTGCAATGATTTCGCACATCACCTCACGCGCAGAAAGAGCATCAAGATGCTCTCTAATCTTTATACGGTGTTCCCGATCTTGGGAGAAAAAGAAATCAAAAGTTCTATCGACAGGCTCATATCAGAAGAAAAAGGCTTTCGCATCAGAAAGATTGCGGCTAAGATGGATTCGCGTACGATCATACTCAGTATTGCTGGATTCCCCATAAGTGATGGTAAAGAGATAGTCGGCGCTACACTCCTAATCAATGACATCACTGAACAAGAGCAATTTCACGCACAGATGGCAGATTATGAAAAACTCTCTGCCCTGAGCCAACTGGCATTGGGTGCTGCTCATGAAATAAATAATCCATTACTAGGAATTACATCGTACATTGAACTTCTACTTGAAGAAGAGGAAGGTGTAGAAAACAAAACCAGAGCCAAAGAGGTTCTTAACAACGCCTACAGAATTTCTGAAACAGTTAGAGGATTATTAGATTTCGCCCGACCAACACCGCCTAAATTCACAAAAATAAACCTGAACAAACTAATGTCAGAAACGCTTTCATTTTTGCATCATCAACCAATTTTCAGAAAAATTAAAATCAAAAAAATGCTGTCTGATGCAGTCCCGCAGGTTACTGCAGATATCAATCAAATAAGGCAGGTCTTGATTAATATCTTTATTAACGCTGCCCAGGCAATGTCTGATGGTGGAACCCTCACGCTAATAACAACAAAGGTCAAATTCGAAGAATTAGTAGAAATACGAATCATTGATACAGGTACAGGAATATCCAGCAGTAATATAAAAAGAGTCTTTGAACCATTTTTCACGACAAAAAAGGGCAAAGGAACCGGTCTTGGACTTAGCATAAGTTACAGCTATGTGAAAAACCACAGTGGTGAAATCGATATATGCAGTAAAATCAATAAAGGTACTGAAGTAATAATACGGTTGCCGATCAGGCAAGAGGGCAAGATTCAATCTGAGGTTATTGAATAATGGTTGCGTCTATTCTAATTATTGACGATGAGGTTCTAACCTTAAATAATTTGAAAAGGGTACTTGAAAAAGTTGGTTATGAAATACTCCTTGCTGATTCAGGAGAAACTGGTTTGGAGATATTCAGAAAACATCGCCCCAATCTGGTGCTTGTTGATTTAATGCTCCCAGGTATTGATGGTATAGAAGTTCTTAAAACGATAAAAGAAACCGATGCAAATACCGCGGTCATAATGATAACTGCATATGAAATAATAGAGAAGGCGATTCGATCAATGAAACTTGGCTCTTATGATTACTTACTCAAACCATTTAAAATCACCGATTTAAAAGCAAGTGTAGCACGTGCTCTTGAACTTCAATCATTAAAAATCAGGATAATAGAAACAGTTGAAACAGAAAAGGGAAAATACTATTTCGACAGAATACCAGCAAGGAACAAAAAGATGGCCGATGTATTAGAAACTGCCCGCAAGGTTGCATCTTTAGGGAAAACTGCAGTTCTAATAACAGGAAAAAGCGGCGTGGGTAAAGGAATTCTCGCACGGGCAATACACTACAATAGCCCCAGGGTCAATGGACAGTTCATAGAAATCAATTGTGCTGCAATACCTGATAACCTTTTAGAAAGTGAACTCTTTGGTTATGAACCTGGTGCATTTACTGACGCCCGACGTCGGAAAATTGGTCTTTTTGAAAAAGCTGACCACGGAACCATTTTTTTGGACGAAATCGCCGATATGCCATTGCCTCTTCAGGCCAAGGTCCTTAAGGTGTTGGAAGAACAGTCCTTTGCCAGACTGGGTGGTACGGATCAAATAAAAATAGATGTCAGAATCATTACCGCAACCAACAAAGACCTGAAAAAAGAAATCAAACAAGGTAGCTTTAGAGAAGACCTGTTCTACAGGCTGAATGTCGTACCCATAGCGATCCCACCTTTGAAAGAAAGGAAAGAAGACATTATCCCCCTTGCCCTCACCTTTATTCAGAATTTCAACCATGAATTGCACCGAGCTTTTGAAGGGATATCTGAAGACGCAGCCAGAGTATTCTTGGCATATGATTGGCCAGGTAATGTTCGTGAATTAAAAAATGTTATTGAGAGAATAATGGCATTGAACCAATCAGAAGAAATCCTGCTTGAACATCTGCCCTTAGAAATAAAACCACAACCGGAACCACCAGCGCCTGATGTACTCAAGAAGGCAGCGATTGAAGAGGAATTCGTTTCGCTAAGCGAATTAGAGAAAAGATATATAAGAATCGTATTGAAACATACAGGTGGAAACAAATCAAAAGCAGCCAAGATTCTCGGAATTCACTTCACTTCGCTACTCAGAAAACTGAAAGCAATAGAACAGACTACAAGATAGAAATAACACCATAGCATTTTGCTATGAGTTATCGCAAAATGCTATACTCGCAAATTCAAATCCTCGAAATTTCAAGAGATAATTCTGGCATGAATATTGCTATTTAATTCAGTACATGGAGGTTTAAAATGGTAAGCATCAATGCCAACAAAATCAAAGAAAAAAGATACGACCCTTTTATCGAAGCAACACTACAATATGAAAGGGCAGCAAACATACTCGACTTAGAGCCGTGGATATATAATCGCTTGAAACATCCAGAAAAAGAACTTACTGTTCATATGACAATTACAAAAGATAATGGTAAGGTTGAAACATATACTGGTTATCGAGTGCAACATTCCACATTGAGAGGCCCTGGAAAAGGCGGTATACGATATAGCCCGGATGCGTCACTAAGTGAATGTAAAGCATTGGCTGCGTGGATGACGTGGAAAACTGCAGTTTTAAATCTACCTCTTGGTGGTGCCAAGGGTGCAGTAATCTGTAATCCTCCAAATATGTCTGAGAGTGAACTTGAAAAACTTACTAAAGAATACACCTATGCGATTAAAGACATTATTGGACCACAAAAGGACATTCCAGCACCTGACGTGAATACCAATGCTCAAACAATGGCATGGATATGTGATGCATACAGTCGGCATGTAGGCCATTTTGAACCAGCAGTCGTCACTGGTAAACCATTATGCATTGGTGGTTCAAAATGCAGGTCAGGCGCTACCGGACTTGGCATGTATTAC